>CAXNJC010000026.1:0-9168 GCA_964202525.1 Pirellulales bacterium | reverse complement strand
ATGAGCTTCGGCACGAGCGTCGTGGCCAACGCCGTGGGCGATCGGGCCTTCGCGGGCGTCGACCGGGCCATCGACCACTTCTGCGCCCCCGACGGCAAGCCGATCAACATGGTCTGGCTCCGGAACGGCACCACCGCCATGAACGTCGTCGTGGAGATGCTCGGCAAGGCGGCTGGCGGCGGCGACACCTTCGCGGCGGTGATCCCCGATTTGCTCGCCGCTCCGGACGACTGCGGCGGCCTGCAGGCGCTGCCCTTCATGGACGACGAGCCGGGGGCGGGTGTGTCTCGCGGCGGTACGGCGCTGGTGATCGGCCTCAACGACTCCAGCGCCACCCCCGGCAACGTCGCCAAGGCGATGCTGCTGGCCACGATCTTCAACCTCCGGATGGGAAGCGAGGGGCTCGATGCCCAGGGCTTTCCGCGAAACGAGATCGTGCTCTCCGGCGGGCTCACGAAGACGCCCGAGCTCGGCCAGCTGCTCGCCGACGCGTTTCACGTGCCGGTGGTGCTGCTCGCCGGGGCGGTGGAGGGCACCGCGTGGGGTGCGGCGCTGATGGCGCAGTTCCGCGACCAACGGCTCGCCGGCGGCCGCGGCGACTGGCAGTCGTTCCTCGCCGGCCACGCCACCGACGGGGCGCGGCGGTTCGTGCCGCGACCGTCCGCGGCCGCCACGTTCGACCGGATGTATGCGCGTCACAAGCGGCTCGTGGCCCTGCACGGCCAGCTCGCCGCAGCCGTCAGCGGCTAGAGGTTATCCGCGGAGACGTTCGTAGAAGTCACGCGGTGAAAGGATGGCGAGGCCGCGAAAGAGCCCGAAGGCGAGCAATTTCTGATCACCCGGCAGCAGGACGGCCGCAGATCCTGCGAAGGCCGTGCCCTTCCCAATCTCCACGGCAGCCTGCCGAAGCAGGCCCACGATCGGCTCTGCACTGCGCCGCTTCTTCATCAGAGAACCCTTTCCAGCCCCACAAGGGGCACGAGGATTCTCTTAAAAGATTCGCCTGCGGATTCGAGGAGAGGGTCAGTCGGAGCCGACTGGCGCGGTCCGCGTGGTGTTATGGATCGCGGCCAGCCTGACGAGCTCTGCCCCCACCACCCCGAGCTTGCTCACGATCGCCTTGCGATGCGTGTTGACGGTGTGCACGGTGATGCCGAGCGACTCGGCGATCTGCTGGGTCGTCATGCCCTTGCCGATCCGCTCAAACACCTCCAACTCCCGCGGCCGGAGCAGCGTTGCAGCGTCGCGCATCCTGGCCCGCGGCAAACCACCGAGCCGGCGCCGCACCGCCGCTTCGACTTCGAAGCTGACCTGGCCGCGGCCATTCCGGCGCCACATGAGCCGCACCGACCAGCCCCGCGTGCCGTCGCAGGCGTCGCCGCCGGTGATCGTGTCGGGGCCGCCGCAGAGGCCCGGCAGCTTCCCGCCCTTCACGAAGTCGAAGCCCTCGTCGAAGCGCAGCCGGTACTCCAGCTCGCATGCCTGCACGGGTCGGTCAGCGAAGGGCCACCGCCAGGCCGCGCCGCCGCGCTCCGGGCCGAACTCCTTCGCCGCGTAGGCCACTCGCCACCACGCCGCCCCGGCCGACTCGGCGACCGAATACGCGGCCCACGCGGAGCCGGGGGCGCGGGGAGCGACCAGCGTCTCGGCCGCGGGCACCGCGGGGGCGTGGAGGCGCGGGGTGAGGCTGGCGACGATGCCGACGAGCAGGGCGACTCCGGCAGGCGTCGCCGCCCGTGATCGTCCCTGCCTTTCTGGTCGCGTGGCGGTCGCTCACTCATGCCGCAGACTCTTTGGGACAGACCATCCTGCCCTGCCGCGCCAACCTGCTACAACTCCCGTATGCCTTCCATCGGCCCGCCTGCCGCCGAAGCCGTGTCCTCCGCCCCGCGGAAGCCGCTGGCGGTCTGGCTCGCGGGCACGACTCGCTTCGGCGACTACCTGTCGATGGCCGAGCGGCTGGCCGGTGAGGTGGCGGAGCCCGGGGGCCGGAATCCCACGCTCGTGCTCTGCGAGTTCGAGCCCGTGATCACGATCGGCCGAGGGGGCTCGCGGGCCGACGTGCGGCTCGCCGACGACGATCTCCGGGAACGGCGGCTCGCCGTGCGGTTCACCGGACGCGGTGGGGGCGCCGTGCTGCACGGTCCCGGGCAGGTGGTGGCGGCCGTGTTCGCGCGGCTCGAGGATCTCGGCCTCGCGGCCGACGACGTCGGCGGATTCGCGGGCCGATTGCTGCGCGGGCTCGCCGCCGCGATCGCCACCGTCCGCTGCGGCAGCGGGGCGGTCATGCCCGGGCTGCACGGCATCGCCGGCCGCAGCGGTCTGCTCGCCGCGGCCGGGCTCGCCGTGCGGCGGGGGGTGGTGTGCCACGGGGCGTTCGTCAACGTCTGTCCTTCGCTCGACCTTTTTCACCGGGTCGATACCATTCCCCGGCGTGGTCGACCGGACGAAGCCACCGTGCCGGCCACCATGGGATCGATCGAGGCCGACGTGCAACGGAGGGTGCGGCTTCAGGATGCCCGCACCGCGATCCTCGAATCGATATCCGCCGCCTTCGACGTCCCCCGGATGCACGTCAACGCGGGGTTTCCCTTCCGCATCCAGTCGCGTCCCGAGCAGCCGGAGGTCGTGAGCCGTGTCGGGTAATGTCTTGCCGTCCGCCGCGGCCGTCGTCCTGCCGATCCTGGCGACGCCGGAGCCGCCGGCGCCACCGTCGCGCCGGTTGCCTCCGTGGCTGCGGCAGAACCTCGCTCCCGGCGGTGGCCACGCCGAGACGGCGCACCTGATCGCCGAACTCGGCCTCGAGACCGTCTGCTCGTCGGCCAAGTGCCCCAACCGGCTCGAATGCTGGTCGCAGCGGACGGCCACGTTCATGATCCTGGGCAACGTGTGCACGCGGCCCTGTGGCTTCTGCTCGGTGCCCAAGGGCAAGACGGAGGAACTGGAACTCGACGAGCCCGAACGCGTGGCCGAGGCCGCGCGGCGGCTGGGGCTCGCGCACGTCGTGATCACGAGCGTGACCCGCGACGACCTGCCCGACGGCGGAGCCGAGCACTTCCGGCGGACGGTCGAGGCCGTCCGCGCCGCGACCGGCGCCTCGATCGAGGTGCTCGTGCCCGACTTCATCGGCAAGGAAGGGGCGCTGGAGCGGCTGATGGAGTCGCGCCCCGAGGTGTTCAACCACAACACCGAGACCGTGCCCCGGCTCTACCGCACCGTCCGCGGCCGCAAGAGCGTCTACGCCTGGACGCTCCGCCTACTCGCCGATGCCAAGCGGATCGCCCCGGAGGTGAAGACCAAGACCGGCCTGATGCTCGGCCTCGGCGAGACGCGGGACGAACTCCTCGACGTGTTCGCCGACCTGCGCGACCACGGCGTCGACTTCCTGACCCTCGGCCAGTACCTGCAGCCGGCTCTCGATGCGCTGCCGGTGGAGCGGTACCTGCCCCCCGAGGAGTTCGCCGAGCTCGGGACGCTCGCCCGCGGGATGGGGTTCCGCCAGGTGGCCAGCGGCCCGCTCGTGCGGTCGAGCTACCACGCCCGCGAGATGGCCGAGGACGGTCGTGTCGCCTGATCGTGCCCGACCCGCGGAGGTGCCGATGAATGCGATCGTGACCATGCTCGTCGTGCTGGCGGCGGGCCTGACGGCGTTCGGCGCCGAAGCCGAGAAGGCCGACGAACCGGGAAGGCCACGGGCCCGGCAGATGGATCAGCCTGCCGAGAAGCCTGCCGAGGGCGGACGGGCGGGCCGCCGCCAGCAGGCCACTCTCGGCGTCGTGACCGGCCCGGTGACGGAGGAACTCCGCGAGCACGTGGACCTCCCGGACCGCGGCGGGCTCCTGATCATGCGGGTGGAGACGGGCAGCCCGGCCGCCAAGGCGGGCCTCAAGGTCAAAGACGTCCTGCTCACCGTCGACGGCGTCGAGGTCGCCAGCCCGCTCGATCTCGCCGAGATGATCGATGCGGCCGGCCCGGGCGCGAAGGTCGCCCTGGGTATCGTGCGGCGGGGCAAGCCCCAGCAGATCGAGGCCGTGCTCGCGGCCCGACGGCCCGGCGTCGGCGGCGACCCGATGGCTGGAGATGCGGCGGCTGCCGGCGACCTGCGGCCGATGATGCCGGGCGGGCCGCCGAACGCCGGGGAGCTGCTCGCGCGGGCGCTCGCGATGGCCCAGGCTGGTCAGCCTGGTCAGGCTGGTGGCGGCGCGGCCAGCAGCGTCCAGGTCCAGTCGTCGACGGTGAACGGGGTCGTCGAGAGCCGGGCGGTGTCGCGCGACCGAGAGGGCACCGTTGAAATCGCATCCCGCCGCGGTCGCAAGACGGTGTCGATCCTCGGTCCGGATGGAGACGAGATCCATGCGGGCCCGCTCGACGGGCCGGACGATCTCGAGGCGGTGCCGGAGGAGTGGCGCGAGCGAGTGGAGCGGCTCGACGCGCAGGCCGGGGGGCGGACGGTGCCGCTCGGCGGCATCTGACGGTCCGGGCGTCAGGCGGCGTCGTCGCCGTCCTCGAGGCCGTGCTCGAGCAGCTTCTTGCGGAGCGTGTTGCGGTTGATGCCAAGGCGGGCCGCGGCCTTGAGCTGCACGCCGTCGCAGGCCGCGAGCATCTGGGCGATCAGCTCGCGTTCCACCCGGCTCACGATGCGGTCGAAGAGGGTGTCGTCGCCGGGAGCCGCGGTCGTCATGCCCTGCTCGACGAGGTCGCGGGCAAGGCTGTCGAGGTCGCCGCCACGGCCGGGCATGGGAACCGCGGGGCGGTCGCCCCGCAACGCGGGCGGCAGCAGGTCGAGGGTGAGCTCGTCGCCGTCGGCCATCACCACGCACCGCTCGATCACGTTCTGGAGCTCACGGACGTTGCCCGGCCAGTGGTACTTGGCCATGGCATCGGCCGCATCCTGGCGGATCCGGGCGACAGACCGGTCGTTCGCGGCGCTGTAGTGGTCGAGGAAGTGCCGCACGAGCAGCGGGATGTCGTCCCGCCGGCCGCGAAGTGGCGGCAGCACGATCGGCACCACATTGAGGCGGTAGTAGAGGTCTTCGCGAAACGTCTCTCGCGCCACTTCGTCGAGCAGGTCGCGGTTGCTCGCGGCGATCACGCGGGTGTCGACGCGGACCGTCTCGGTGTCGCCCACCCGCTCGAACTCCCGCTCCTGGAGCACGCGGAGCAGCTTGACCTGGAGCTTCGGCGTGGTGGAGTTGATCTCGTCGAGGAAGATCGTGCCGGTGTGGGCGGCCTCGAACCGGCCGGCCCGATTCGAGACGGCCCCGGTGAACGCTCCGCGGACGTGGCCGAAGAGCTCGCTTTCGAGCAGGCTCTCGGAGAGGGCGCCGCAGTTGACACGGACGAAGGGCCCCGTGCCCCGCGGGGAGAGCTCGTGGATGGCCCGGGCGATCAGCTCCTTGCCGGTGCCGGTCTCGCCGAGCAGCAGCACCGAGGCGTTGGTCGCCGCCACGCGCCGCGTGGTCGCGTAGACCTCGAGCATCGCGGGGCTCGACCCGATCAGGCCCGCCAGCGGCGGCGCCTGCGGCGACTCAGCGGGTGGAACGTGGGAGCGGAGCATCAGGGAGAACGGGGCGGTGAACGCTGCCCGCCGACTCGAGCACGTCGAGGACGCGAGCCGGCGTCTCCCGCGACTCCGGAGCCGGCGGCCGGTTCGGATTGTACCCTGCCGCGAGCGAACGGATGGTGCCGCAGTAGAGCAGGACTCCATGCCCCGCGACGCTCGTTGCGAACGCCTCCACGGCCGTCTTCCGCAGCCCCGCCGGCAGGTCGCCGCGTTCGGCCTCCACGGCGAGCGCCCTCTGGGCCTCGGGCCGCCCGAGCACACCGAGCAGCAGCACCGCCGGTTCGTAGAGTTCGGCGACCACCAGCGCCTCGATCGCGGAGGCGGTGGCGGGCCGCACGTCCCAGCCGCGCTGGTCCATGCCGGCCAGCAATCGCAGCGCCTCGTGGGCCCTGCCCAGGCGGGCGACCCGGGCCGCGGCCCGCGACGACGGATCGGCGGCGGCCGGCCCGGATGCCTGCGCGATGGCATCCGGGAACCGCGCCGGCATGAGGATCCGGTCGGTGCCCTCCTCGACGATCGGCACGAAGAAGCTCTCGAGGCGATCCACGATCGCCACGCCGTGAAGCTCGGAGAAACGGGGGATCAGCCGCGACAGAAACCGGCCGCGGCCATCGTCGTCGAGCGGATCGACCACGATCAAGATGCTCGGGATACCGCCCACGTGCTGCTGCTGGAGGAACTGCGTGGTCTCGTAGGCGGAGGGTGTGGCGATCCGGGCGGCGATCAGCGCGAGCACGGTGTCGGCGCTGGCACGGGCCGCGAACACCGCCTCGCGACCGGTCGAGACGCGGACCGGCTCGTAGCCGAACCGCGAGATGCCCGTCGCGAGCGCGTCGACGACGACCTGGTCGGGGTGGCCGACCACGGCGCGGTCGACGCCGCGGGCCGTGGAGGCGTGCACGAGCACGTCGAGCACCCGGCTCGCCCCGGCGAACGGCGGCTCGCCGGCGGCGAGCGCGAGCGTGCGGGCCGCCGAGAACTGCACCGCGGGGTCGGGCACTTCGAGCGCCCGCACGAGCGCCGTGCGGACGGCGGGTGAAAGCGGCTCCGCGGCCACGCCACCCTGCGCCGGCGCCAGCGCCGCGGCGACGCCCGCCGCCGCCTCCCACGTGCCGTGGGTCACCGCCAGATCGAGGACATCGGCCGCCCGCTCCGCCGAGAAGCCGTCGGGGCCCGAGAGCGCCGCACGCAGGTCAGCCGGCGGGATGCCGGCCGGGTCGCCGCGGTCGACGAGCAGCCGCTCGAGGTTCGCGAGGACCGCGAGCTGCACGCTGCGCGGATCGCGTGGGCCGAGGGCCGCGAGGTCCCGGGCGAGGTGGGCCGCGTCGAGCGCACGCGCCCGGCGGGGCGACATCGACTCCCGCACGAACCGCCGCGCGTCGGGCTTCCAGGCCAACCGCTCCACCACACCCGTCACGCTCCCGCCGAACGCGGCGGCCGCCTGGGCCTGGTCGCGGATCGGCTCGAGCGAGAGACAGTCGGGCTGCGGCAGGCCGTCCCGCGAGAGCACGCGGTCGAGCCGCGCGGCGAGCAGCCGCTCGGCGGCGGCGCGGTCGGGGATGGCCTGCTCCGGGCGGATGGATTGAGCGCGCCGCTCGCCTCGTCGCTCGAGCACCGCCCGCGCTGTCTCCCGCACCGGGGCGGGAAGGTCGGCGACGAGCGCGGGAGCGATCAGGAAGGTGTCGATGTCGGAGGCGCCGCTCGTGTCGAGCGCTTCGAGGATCCCGGGCCACCTTCCTACGTCGCCGGATGCGAGCCACGAGAGCAGCGGCTGCCGAGCGTCGTCGCCGAGCAGAGCCACGATCCTCTGGGCGGCTTCGCGGGGTCCGGCATCGCCCGCGGCCCTCGACGCGAGGAGGGGCACGAGCACGGGCAGGGCGTCGACGTGTCCGCGGACGAGCCGCTCGGCCGCCGCCTGTCGCTCGGCCGCGCGGGGGCTCGCGAGCGCAGCCGCGGCGGCTGCGAGCTGATCGGGATCGCCCCGCCGCGCCTGCGCCGCGTCGCGAATCTCGGCGACCAGCGCGCGGACGGCGGGCTCCTTCGGACCGAGCACCCGCTCCACCCGGCCGAGCCCCTCGGCCTCGGGCGAGTCGGCGAGGTCGGCGAGCAGTTCACTGCGACGGTCGCCCGCTTCGTCGAGGGCCGCCGCCAGCCGCCGGAACCAGTCGAGCCCCACGTCGATCGCGCCGATGTCGGTGGACCTGACGACGGCCTCGAAGAGCCGGGCGGGCGTGGTCCTCGGAGCGGAGGCGAGCGAGTCGACCACGGCCTGCTGGAGTGGGTCGAGCGGGGCGTCGGCGGGCGTCTGGGCCCGCGCGGCCACCGCAGCCACGAGCGCCACGACGGCGCAGGCCGATGCCGACGGGCGAAAGCGTCTGGTCCGCGGGCATCCTGCCATGGCGGGAGCGACTGCCTCGGGCTACGGCGTGGCCGCGGCTCCCAGCCGCTGTCGCCAGCCGGCAATCTGTTCGGCCACCGACGCCGGGGCCGTGGAGCCGAAACTCGCCATCCGCTCAACTGCCCGGGAGGCGCCCAAGGCCCCACGCAGGGCGGCGTTCCAGCCCGCGTATTCGCGAGAGAACTCCTCGTCGGCAAGGTCTGCCAGGGCCACGCCGCGGGTCATGGCGAGGCGGACGAGCTTGCCCACCGTCTCGTGGGCGGTCCGCTGGGGCACGCCCTGCGCGATGAGCGCCTCCATGAGGCTCGTGGCGTCGAGGTGCCCCTGCTCGATCGTGGCGGCGATCCGCTCGTGGTCGAACGACGTGCCGGCGACGAGCGGGGCCGCCACGCCGAGTGCGGCCTCGAGCGTGTCGATCGAATCGAAGAGCGTCTCCTTGTCTTCCTGCAGGTCGCGGTTGTAGGCCGTGGGCAGCCCCTTGAGGAGCACGAGCAGCGCCTGCACGTTGCCGATCGCCCGGGCACTCTTGCCCCGGACGAGTTCGAGCACGTCGGGGTTGATCTTCTGCGGCATGATCGAGCTGCCGGTGCAGAACGTCTCCGGCAGCTTGAGGAACCCGAACTCCTGCGTGCTGTAGAGGATCCACTCCTCCGCCCATTGGGAGAGGTGCACCATCGCCAGCGCGATCACGAAGGCGAGCTCCACGGCGAAGTCGCGGTCGCTGGCGCCATCGAGGCTGTTGGCGGCGACGGCCCCGAAGCCCAGCGCCTCGCGGACGTGCTCGCGGTCGATCGGCAGGCTCGAACCGGCCACGGCGCCCGAGCCGAGCGGCAGCACGTTGGTTCGCCGCCGGCAATCGGCGAGCCGGTCGCGGTCGCGGGCGAACTTCTCGCACCAGGCGAGCAGCTGATGGGCCGCGAGCACGGGTTGGGCCCGCCGCATGTGCGTGTAGGCCGGGATCACGAGGCCCATCTCCCGCTCCGCGAAGCCGAGGAACGCCCGCTGGAGCTCGGCGAGGCCGGCATCGAGCCGGTCGATCGCCCGCCGGCAGAAGAGCCGCAGGTCCGTGGCCACCTGGTCGTTGCGGCTGCGGGCGGTGTGGATCTTGCGGCCGGTGTCGCCGAGCCGGGCCGTGAGCGCCGACTCCACGTGGAGGTGGATGTCTTCCTTCGAGACGGAGTATTCGAAGCGGCCGGCGCGGATCTCG
>CAXNJC010000025.1:0-9279 GCA_964202525.1 Pirellulales bacterium | reverse complement strand
CGCGGTCGGCGTGGAGACGGGCGGATCGAACATCCAGTTTGCCGTCGAGCCGCAGACGGGTCGGATGATCGTGATCGAGATGAATCCGCGGGTGAGCCGGTCGAGTGCCCTGGCGAGCAAGGCCACCGGATTTCCGATCGCGAAGATCGCTGCCAAGCTCGCCGTCGGCTGGCGGCTGCACGAGCTGCAGAACGACATCACGCGGAAGACGAAGGCCTGCTTCGAGCCGTCGATCGACTACGTCGTCGTGAAGGTGCCGCGGTTCGCCTTTGAAAAGTTTCCCGAGGCCGATTCGCGACTCACCACGCAGATGAAGAGCGTGGGCGAGACGATGGCGATCGGCCGGACCTTCAAGGAGGCCTTCCAGAAGGCCCTCCGCGGCCTGGAGGTGGGCGCCTTCGGGTTCGGCTGCGACGGCAAGGATCTCTGGGGCACGTCGGCCGAGCCGGCGATGGACGACATCCGCGCGAAGATCGCCACACCCGACCCCGACCGCGTGTGGTATCTCCGCTACGCGATCAAGGCCGGGCTGTCCATCGATGAGATCCACGAGATCACGGCGATCGACCGCTGGTTTCTCGATCAGCTCCAGCAGCTCGTGGAGATCGAGAGCCTGGTGCGGACGCTCGGCACCCTCGCGGCGGTGGACGACGGCACGCTGCGGATGGCGAAGCAGGCCGGCTTCTCCGACCGGCAGCTGGCCACGCTCCTCGGCTCCAGCGAGCTCGAGGTGCGGGCGGAGCGGAAGCGGCGCGGGATCGTGGCGACGTACAAGTCGGTCGACACCTGCGCCGCCGAGTTCGAGGCCCAGACGCCCTACTACTACTCGACCTGGGAGGACGAGGACGAGACGCGGCCCAAGGAGCCGGGCCGGAAGCGGGTGATGATCCTCGGTGGAGGCCCCAACCGTATCGGTCAGGGGATCGAGTTCGACTACTGCTGCTGCCACGCGAGCTTCGCGCTTCGCGAGCTCGGAATCGAGAGCGTGATGGTCAACTCGAACCCCGAGACGGTGAGCACCGACTACGACACGAGCGACATGCTCTTCTTCGAGCCCCTCACCGGCGAGGACGTGCTCAACATCGCCGACCGCATCGATCCGGACGGGGTGATCGTGCAGCTCGGCGGGCAGACTCCGCTCAACCTCGCGCGGGCCCTCCACGCCGCCGGCCTGCCGATCATCGGCACCTCGGTGGACACGATCGAGACGGCGGAGGACCGGGAGAAGTTTCGCGAACTGCTCGACCGCCTGGGGCTCAAGCAGCCCGACAGCGGCATCGCGAGGACGCTCGAGCAGGCCCGCCGCGAGGTGGCCCGGATCGGCTTCCCGAGCCTCGTGCGGCCGAGCTTCGTGCTCGGCGGTCGGGCGATGGAGATCTGCTACGACCAGTCCCAGTTCGAGCGGTATGTGGCCGAGGCCTTCGCGGTAGCCCAGGGGCAGCCGGTGCTCATCGACCGGTTTCTCGAGGATGCCATCGAGGTCGACGTCGACTGCATCGCCGATGGCAAGGACGTGATCGTGGCGGGGGTGATGGAGCACATCGAGGAGGCGGGTGTCCACTCCGGCGACTCGGCCTGCTGTATCCCGCCCCACAGCCTCGCGCCCGAGATGATCGCCGAGATCAAGGCGGCGGCCGCGGGCCTCGCCCGGAGCCTCGGTGTGGTCGGCCTGATGAATGTGCAGTTCGCCGTGAAGAAGGAGCCGGGCCCGGACGGCTCCGGTGGCCAGTCGCTCTATGTGATCGAAGTCAACCCGCGGGCCAGTCGCACCGTGCCCTTCGTCGCCAAGGCCACGGGTCTGCAGGTCGCGAAGGTGGCCGTCAAGGTGATGGCGGGAACGAGCCTCGCGGAGCAGGGGGTGACGTCCGATCCCGTCCCGTCGCACGTGAGCGTGAAGGAGAGCGTGTTTCCCTTCGTGAAGTTCGCCGGCGTCGACATCGCACTGGGGCCCGAGATGCGGAGCACCGGCGAGGTGATGGGGGTGAGCGAGACGTTCGCCATCGCCTTCGCCAAGAGCCAGATCGCCGCCGGGATTCTCCTGCCGGAGAAGGGACGAATCTTCCTGAGCGTGGCGAGCGTGCAGGCGAAGGAGCAGATGAAGGTGCTGGCGCGGCGGCTCGTCGATCTGGGCTTCGACCTGATCGCGACCTCCGGAACTGCCCGCGAACTGGCAGCCGCCGGCATCCAGGTCGAGGTGGTGAAGAAGCTTCAGGAAGGGCATCCGAACCTGATTGATCACCTGATCGACGGCACCGTGCAGCTGATCTTCAACACGCCGCGGGGCAAGGGGGCTCGGACCGACGAGGGCCGGATCCGGGCCGCGAGCGTGCTGTATGGCGTGCCTTGCATCACCACACTGCCGGCCGCCGAGGCCTGCGTGCGGGCCATGGAGGGGATGCGCAAGGCGCCGCTCGCCGTGCAGCCGATCCAGGATCGGTTTCCCGAGGCGGTTGCCGCCGGTCGCTGAGCACGCGCGGGCTCGGGACTGCCCAGGCCCGGTCGCCGGACGTTCGCCTCGGCCTTCGTGGCCTCGGCTCACTCGGATGCCGACTGCGCTTCGCCATCCAGGCTGCGCTTGTCGGCATACGCCGGCTTTCGGGGCATGGGCAATCCCTCGCGGAGATCGTGGTGGTGAAAGCCGACCGGCCGACGGGAACAGGTCCCCTCGGCCGGTGGTGGTGATCCACTCGCGTCAGCCGCGGGTTCAGGCGGCCACGGCCGGCTTCTTGAAGAAGCTGACGATCAGCGGCAGCAGTGCGCCGACGATCGCCGACAGCACGCCTGTGCCGACGTGATTGGCGTCGCCGCCGACGAGCGCGCCGATCGCCGGGATGAGCTTGGGCAGCACGTTGCCGCCGACGACACCGCCCACGGCACCGAGCACGGAGGTAAGAACCGGGGTCAAGGTTTTGTTCTTGAGCACCGCCGTGAGGACGTTGGCGCCGGCGCCGCCGGCGATGAGGCTCACGAGGAGGTTGATGATGGTGTAGGTGTCCATGGTCTTTCGTCTTTCCGTGAAGAAGGTCGTCCGTCCGCCGGGTCATCCGCTGACCCGGGCTTCGAGAAGTGAGTTGCCGCAAGGGCGGGAACTGTCACGCGGTTTGAGACAGGAATCGCCGCTCGAATCCGCTACCGGGGCGGTCGTGCGGTTCGCGCCGGTCGTGCGGGCGACCCTGCCTCGGCGGCTTCGCCGCCCGATTCGTCCCTGCCCATGCCCGATTCGTCCCTTTTTCGGGTTTTTCTGCGATGTCCAACGGATCGGCGCGTAGGCTGCCGCGAGAGTGATGCAGTCCTGACCGTACCAGTCACCAGCCTGCCCGCAGAGGTTTTGAAATATTCGTCCTTCGATATCGCGCCGTCGTCGCCACCTGTTTCCTCGCCGCGTCGCTTGGAGTTGCCGAGGCAACCACGCTCGTCACAAACGGCGGCTTCGAAGCCCAGCCTTTTATGCAGACGAATCCCTCGGGGAACACGTATCGGTATGTGCCGAGCGAGCTCAACCCCATCACCGGCTGGACATTGACGTCGACCGGAAACGGCGAGAATAGCTACCTGCTCGCGGGCGGAGTCAACCACAGCCCGCCGGAAGGCTCCTATGTGCTCCGGCTGAACATCGGTGATTCAATCTCGCAGGCCATCGTGCCTCCCGTGCCAGGTAACTACTCGGTTTCGATCGCGACGAACACCTGGCAGATGAGCTACAGCAACCTGCTGATGACGATCGGCGGAACGGGTGTCGTGATCCCGATCGGGACCAGCGGCACAACCCAGTTCACCGCGTCGTTGTCGGGGGCCACGACACTCGAGATCGGATGGCTGGCGATCTTGGGACAGGAAGCCAATGCCCAGGCGGAGGATTTCAACGGCAATGGCGTGCGTGTCGATGCGATCAGCGTCACCGCCGTGCCGGAGCCCTCGCTGGGCGTCGTCGGCCTCGGCGGCGTGGCCGCATTGGCGGCGATCGGCCCGCGGTGCCGCGGCCGGAGCCGCCTTCGGTAGGGCCAAACCCCGCGACGTCGCGGGCAGGCGTGTGGGCGGGTAGAGTCGCGGGATTCATGAACACCCGCGCATTCCCGCCGATCGAGCCGCCGCCGCGACCGCTCCCGGCGCCGCTCGCCGACGAGTCGGCCCGGTTCACGGCGCGAACCCTCGAAGGACTCGAGTGGGTGCTCGCCCGCGAACTCGAGGCGGTCGGCGCCCGCGACCTGCGCATCGGTCGGCGGACGATCGAGTTTTCGGCGGAGCCGGGCAGGGAACGCGAGACGCTCTACCGTGCCGTGCTCGAGTGCCGGACGGCGATCCGCGTGCTCGAGCCGCTCGGCCGGTTCACGGTCGAATCGCCGGAGACCCTCTACCGGGCGATGCAGGAGGTCGATTGGACCGAGCAGCTGAAGGTGTCGGACTCGCTCCGCGTGGATGCGGCGATCCACGACACCTTCCTCACGCACTCGCTCTACGCCGCGCAGATCGTCAAGGACGCCGTCGTCGATCAGCTGCGGACGCCGAGTGGCAGGCGACCCAGCGTGCAGCTGCGGGGTGCGACGCTGCGGATCGCCCTGCACCTCGTCGCCGGGGTGGCTACGGTCTTTCGCGACGCGGCCGGCCGGTCGCTGCACCAGCGCGGCTGGCGGATGGGGGAGGTCGAGGCTCCGCTGTCGGAGGTACTCGCGGCGGGGATCCTCGCGACTGCCGGCTGGTGGCTCCCGGGCGAGCGGGGCGGCTCGACGACGGGCGAGTCGCTTCTCGACCCGATGTGCGGTTCGGGCACGCTGGTGATCGAGGGCGCGACCATCGCCGCGGGCATGGCGCCCGGCCTCTGGCGGGCGCGGCGGAAGGCGCATGGCTTCTTCCGGTTTCGCGACTGCGATCGGCCGCTCACCGAGCGGCTGGTGGCCGACCTCGAGGCGCGGGCCGGACGTCCGGCGCCGCTCTTCGTCGCCAGCGACCTCGACCCCAAGGCGGTCGAAGCCGCGCGAGCCTGTGCGGAGGCGGCTGGCGTGGCGGCGTCGCTCACGATCGAGCAGAAGCATTTTGAGGACGTGGTTCCGCCGGCGGCCGCCGGCCTGATCGTCACGAACCCGCCCTACGGTGAGCGGTTACCGCTGCCGCGGGCCGGGGCTCTCTTTCGGCGGCTGGGCGACTGGCTGGTGCGGCGGTGCGGTGGCTGGCGGGCGGCGATCCTGGCGGCCGACACGCCGGCGCTTTCGCACCTCGGCCTCCGCCCGAGCCATCGCATCCCCCTCATGAACGGCCCGATCCCCTGCAAGCTCCTCGAACTCACGATCCGTGAAAGAACCGGCTCGCCGCCATCACCACTGCCACCACTACCGGCATCACTACCGCCATCACCTCCTCCTCCTCCTCAATCCCAGGTCGAAGGCCGGGGAGAGTCGACTGGCAGCGACCTCCTCAGCGCAGCCGCCGCCAGCCGGGATCGGTGCGAGGATGCCGAGCATGGGGCCATCCTGCCCCCGCGAGGCAACTCGTACCGTCCCAACGCCGACGGCGCGACCGACGAAGCGTCCAACGCACCCCACCCCGGCCGGTCGCGCGCACGCACGACCGCCGACCAGATTGGCGACTTCCGTCGTCGGCTCGCAAAGCGGTTCAAGCACCTTGCGAAGTGGGCCCGGCGCCAGGGCATCGAGGCGTTTCGCGTCTACGACCGCGACATCCCCGAGATTCCCCTGGCGATTGACTGGTACGCCGGCTGGCTGCATGCCGCAGAGTACGACCGGCCCCACGAGCGGACCGAGATCGAGCACGAGGTCTGGCTCGATCGGATGCTCGAGGCGTCGGCGGCGGAACTCGGCGTGCCCCCGGATCGCACCTTTCTCAAGACGCGGCGCCGGCAGCGGGGTGGCGAGCAGTACCAGAAGGTGGACGAGCGCAAGGCTCTCGTCACGGTCCGCGAGGGAGGGCTCTCCTTCGAGTGCAACCTCTCCGACTATGTGGACACGGGACTGTTCCTCGACCATCGGATCACCCGGTCGCTCGTCCGCGATGAGGCGGCCGGCAAGCGGTTCCTGAATCTCTTCGGCTACACGGGAAGCTTCTCGGTGTATGCCGCCGCCGGCGGCGCCGTCGAGACCACGAGCGTCGATCTTTCGAACACGTACCTCGAGTGGACGCGGATCAATCTCGCCCGCAACGGCTTCAAGGACGCCGGCCGCCATCGCACGATGCGGGACGAGTCGCGGGCGTTTCTCGAGCACCGCGCGCGACGTCGGGAGTCCCCGTTCGACTTGGTCGTCGTCGATCCGCCGACCTACTCGCGATCGGCGAAGAGCGAGGTGCCGTGGGACGTGCAGGAGGACCACGCGGGGCTCCTGGAACTCGTGGCGGGCAACCTCTCGCCGGGGGGTGTGGTTTACTTCTCCACGAACTTCCGCCGCTTCCGCCTCGCGACGGAGCGAATCGAACCGTTGTTCTCGATCCGCGAGATCACCTCGCGCACGATCCCGGAGGATTTTCGGAACGAACGGATCCACCGCGCGTGGCGGCTGGTCGCGAAGTCGCCGGTTTGACGGGGTTTTGTCCCGATTCCTACATTCATGGCCATGAACTTCCGGTATTGGACGGCGTGGCTGGTCGCGGGCATGGTCGTGGCGACCGGCTGCCGGCCGGCCGATCCGACGCTCGTGAAGATTGTTTCGAGCCTGCCCCGCACCGGGAGCGCGAAGCAGCAGTCCGACACGATCGTCCGTGGCATCCGCATGGCCATCGAGGAGGCCGGTGGAGCGGTCGGTCCGTTCCGCGTCGAGTATCTCGACCTCGACGACTCCACGGCCGCCGCCGGCCAGTGGACGAGCGAGGCGGAGGCCGCCAATGCCCGACGGGCCATGCAGGATCCCGACGTCATGGCCTACATCGGCACCTTCAACTCGGGGGCCGCCAAGGTGTCGATGCCGATCCTCAACCTCGGCGACCTGCTGATGGTCTCGCCCGCCAACACGGCCGTGGGGCTGACGAAACCGGGCCTCGGTGCGCCGGGCGAGCCCGAGGTCTACCGCCCCACCGGTCGGCTCAACTACACGCGGGTGGTGCCGGCCGACGATCTCCAGGGACCGCTCTCGGCCGACTGGGCCCGCAAGCGGGGCGTGAAGACCGTCTACATCCTCGACGACAACGAGGTGTACGGGAAGGGGATCGCCGACCTCTTCGACGAGCGCTGTCGCGAACTCGGCATCGAGGTGCTCGGCCACGACTCGATCGACGCGAAGGCCCAGGAGTTCAAGTCGCTGATGGCGAGCGTCAAGGCGACCAATCCCGACCTCGTCTACTTCGGCGGTACCACGCAGAGCAAGGGAGGGCAGCTCGCCAAGGACATGGTCAGCGCCGGCATCAACGCCCTCCTGATGGTGCCCGACGGCTGCCGCGAGCAGGTGTTCATCGACTCGGCGGGCGCTGCGAATCTCGAGGGCCGCTGCTTCGTGACGTTCGGCGGGCTCCCGCCGGAGAAGCTCACGGGCAAGGGGCAGGCGTTCGTCGAGAAGTATCGGAAGAAGTTTGGCGAACTGCCCGAGGCCTATGCGGTGTACGGCTACGAGGCCACCTGCGTGGCCCTGCAGGCGATCCGTGAGGTGGGCACGAAGGATCGACGGGCGATCACCGACCGGGCGCTGGCGATCCGAGAGTTCGACGGCGCGCTCGGAAAGTGGGGCTTCGACGCCAACGGCGACACGACCATGCGCACGCTGACCGTGAGCGTGGTGCGAGGCGGAAAGTTCGAGTTCGAGGAGATTCTCGACGCTGCCGACGGGGAGGACGCCGCTCCCTGAGCCGGCCCGCGACGCATGACATTCTTCCTTCAGCAGTGCCTGATCGGGCTCACCAACGGAGCCCTCGTGGCCCTCGTGGCCCTGGGCTACACGATGGTCTATGGCATCATCCGGCTGATCAACTTCGCCCACGGCGACCTGATCATGCTCGGCGCCTGCCTCGCGCTCACGCTGGTGTCGGCCCTGGGCATGGCGGGTTGGACCGGGGGGGCGACGTGGCTCGGCGTCGCCCTGCTCGTCGTGCTCTGCGGCCTGTTCTGCGGCGGCCTCAACGTGGCTGTCGATCGCATCGTCTACCGGCCGCTCCGCTCCGCGCCCAAGCTCGCCCCGCTGGTGTCGGCCATCGGCGTGTCGTTCATCTTCATGAACATCGGGCTGTTCTGGCTGGGGCCCGCCGACCGCTCCTTTCCGGAACTGCTCCCGGCCACGAACCTGCTCGCCGGGGAGGGGCTCCAGTTCACGGCCAAGGATCTGCTCGTGATCGTGGTGGTGGTGCCGCTGATGATCGGGCTGTCGGTGCTCGTGAAGTCGACGCGGCTCGGCAAGGCGATGCGGGCCGTCTCGCAGGATCCCACGGCGGCGGCGCTCGTCGGCATCGACGTCGATCGCGTAATCGCGGCCACCTTCTTCGTGGGCGGATTTCTCGGCGGCGCCGCCAGCGTGATCTACGGCCTGTACATCAACACCATCGGCTTTCAGATGGGATTCCAGAATGGCCTGTACGCGTTCACGGCGGCCGTGCTAGGCGGCATCGGCAGCATTCCCGGCGCGGTGGTGGGCGGGATCGTCATCGGCCTCGTCCGCGCCCTGTCGAGCGCGTACGTCGGCGAGCGCTGGACCGGAGCGATCGTGTTCGCGATCCTGATCGTGATCCTCGTCTTTCGGCCCGACGGGCTGCTCGGCCGCGGCACGAAGGAGAAGGTGTGAGCATGGCACGCGTCTCGCCCGGAACACCGTCCGCCACGGCCGCCTCGCGAGGAGGGGCGGTCGCCTTCCTGCGCGAGCGGTGGGACTTCGTCGCCCTGGTGGCGCTGGCGGTCGCCCCGCTGGTCGTGCCCGCCCTCGGTGGCGCGCTCGGCGGCCAGGTGACCACGCTGTTCATCTACTGCATCCTCGCGCTCGGCCTGAACGTGATGGTGGGGTACACCGGCCTGGTGCATCTCGGCATCGCGGCGTTTTTCGGCATCGGGGCCTACTTGTTCGCGATTCTGACCGTCCCCATGTACCCATTTCAGATGCGGTTCGTGACGGCGGCGGCGGTCAGCGCGCTGGCAACGGCCGGGATCGGCCTGGCGCTCGGTGCGCCCACGCTCCGGCTTCGAGGCGACTACCTGGCGATCGTGACGCTCGGATTCGGCGAGGTCGTCAAGGTGACGCTCCGGAACCTGGAGCAGATCACCGGCGGCATGAAGGGGCTCAATCCCGTGCCGCCGCCCGGGGCGGGGGTGAAGGTGGCGGGCATCGACCTCGGCCTCGCCTTCGCGATCGACCCGCGCTG
>CAXNJC010000024.1:0-9672 GCA_964202525.1 Pirellulales bacterium | reverse complement strand
CCCGACGGCGCTGCGGCCGACCCGTCGCGAGCGGGCGGCCGCCCCCGGCGGCGTGCCGTGGCGGTTTCGCGTGCCCGACGGCCGGGCGATCGAGTTTGACGACGCCCTCGAGGGCCGCGTGCGCCGCACGGCCGGCGTGGACTTCGGCGACTTCGTGGTCTGGCGGCGCGACGACCTGCCGGCCTACGAACTGGCCGTGGTGGCCGACGACCACGCGATGGAGATCGAGGAGGTGGTCCGCGGCGAAGACCTGCTCACGAGCACCGCGCGGCAGATCCTGCTCTCCGAAGCCCTCGGCTGGACGCCGCCGGGGTGGTGCCACGCGCCGCTGGTGTGCGACGCGGCGGGCCGCAGGCTCGCCAAGCGGACCGGCGGACTCGCCATCCGCGACCTGCGGGAGGCCGGGTGGACGCCGGCCGAGGTGCTCACGCGACCGCTCTGAATCTGAACGCCGGTGCGGACCTCCGGCGCCGCACGGCTCACTTCGTGGGGATGGTGATGTCGAACACGTTGGGGCCGCGGACGACCTCGTATTTCAAGGTGGATTCCGTGCTGAACTGCGGCGGAAGCGAACGCCCCGTGTCGCCACCGGTCACGCTGACACGATTCACCCCGATCTGCGCGCCGATCTTGCTCCCGGGCCGGATCACGCGATAGCGGCCTTCGGCGTTGGTGGAGCCCACTCCCCGCACGCCGTCGGGTTCCTCCGGCGTGAAAGTCACGAAGGCACCCTGGAGCGGCTTGCCATCGACGAGGACGGTGCCGGTGACCTCGGAGAACCCCCGGCCACCGCAGCCACACGCCGCCAGGATCGCCACGCCCGCAGCCACCAGCGCCGTGCGACTCGTGTGCATCGTCATCCAGTGGTCGTTCATTGCGAGCCGCTCGTGACCTGCCCCTCATTGCGGTGCGCCATCCCAAGCAGCGTGGTCGCATCGGCATTCTCGTTCACCCAGCGCACCGCCCCATCCACGAACATCATGTTGATGCCACCCGGATGCAGGCTGGAAAAGATCTTGCCGTTGTTGTCGACGTCTTGCGACGTGGGCGGTGAGTTGGCGATCAGCCAGTTGAAGTTCATCGAAAAGCCGGTCGAGTTGATCCGGCCGATGATCCGGGCGGTTTGATTCGCCGAATAGCCCGACGCGTCCCCCGCCCCCACCCAGACGGCGGCATAGTTCACCTGGCTTCGTTCGCCGATGCACCACGTCTTCGACGTGCCGTCGCTCACCTCCTTGATGCGCACGCCGAGCGGCCCCTGGCCGGGCCCGGAGTTGGGGATCGACCCGTTGGCCGTCGCCCCGCGATCGGCCACGCCGAAGAGCATGCCGCCGGGATCGTGCGAGTAACGCGGACCGTAGTTCGGTACGAGCCGCGGATCGTCGCTGTTGCGATTCGCCCAGCCGAGTTCACCACAGTTGCCCACGTAGTTCGAGGTGCCTACCTCAAACGTGCCAGCCCCGAACCGAAAGGCGTTGTTGGGATTGGGCGTGGCGTCGGAGGCGCAGCGGTAGTTCGGGATCGCCGTCTGCAACGCGGCCCGGTCGGCCGCCGACGCCGAGCCCACGAACACGGTGGACAGCCGGCGCTTCTCCGGATCGAGACGGGAGTAGAGCGACGTCTGCTCCATGAATGGCAGCAGGAACGTGCCCCAGCCCCAGACCGGGCCGCCTGTCCAGAAATGGGAAAAGCCAGCGGGAAAGGCCTTTTTGGCATCGTGATGCAGGTGCATCGCGAGGCCGACCTGCTTGAGATTGTTGCTGCACGCCGAGCGGCGAGCCGCCTCGCGGGCCGCCTGCACGGACGGCAGCAAGAGGCCGATGAGCACGCCGATGATGGCGATCACCACCAGCAGCTCGACCAAGGTGAAGCCCGACCGGCGGCCCGATGCGGCCGCAGCGATCCGAGGAGGACGGTCAACGAGCATCACGCTTGCGACTCCGGAGGCCCACGAGGAACGTCAACGCCGCAGCCATGACTCCGCTGAGCATCGTGGTCGGCTCGGGGATGATCACCAACGTGCCGGTGGACTCCGTGAAGGTGAGCGTCTGCGGGCCCGACACCGCCGTCCACACGCCGCCCGTGCCGGTGAAGGAGAGCGGCCCGTAGGCTCCCGTCGCCGACACGCTCGTGAGGCCGCCCGCCGGCACCCCGCTGAAGCCGAACAGGTTGAACGACGTGTTGTCGGAGAACAGTGACCCGATCGAGAGCTCGACGCCGCCGCCGTAGGTGAGGCCGCCCGACTGGGTGACATCGACGGCCTCGTAGCCGCCCAGCACCCCGCGAGACGTGCCGCTGATCTGAAACTGCGAGGCCGCCGACGACTGCAGCCCCAGGGAGGAGAGCGTGAGCAGTCCGCCGGTCGAGCCGGGGGCGAGCACGCCCGACACGCTCACCGGAGCCGCCACGGTGCCGCTGCCGCCGAGGGTGGCGCCCGCGGCCACCGTCACGCCCGACGTGGCCCCCATCAGCCCGTCCATGATCAGCGAGCCGGCCGAGACGGTCGTGGCACCGCTGTGCGACGCGGAACCGCTGATGACGAGCGAGCCGGGCCCGACCTTCGTCAGGCTGCCCGAGCCCGTGACGGCGGTGAAGGCCCCGAGGGTGATCGACCGGCCGGCGTCGGCCTCGAACGTGCCGCCCGAGGCACCGAGCGCGAAGGCGACCTGGCCGTTGGCCGTGGCGTCGAGGCCGGTGGCGACGAGGTCCGTCGAGGCGTCGTAGTTACGGAGCGTGCCGCCGTTGATGGCGATCGTGCGGCGAGCCGCGGCGCCAGAGGACCCGGTGCCGCTGGTGATCGTGCCGGCGTACAACGTGCCGCCGTTGAGGTTGTAGGCCGACTGGAACACCGGCAGCGACGTCGCCGCCGTCCCGTTGGTGGTGAGCCCCAGCGTGAGCGACTGCACCTTTCCGACGCCCCCGCCCTGCGTGATCGCGGCGGCGACCGTGGGCGTGCCCGTGCCGGTCATCACGCCAAGCGTGCCCGACTGGATCTGCAGCGTGCCGGAGTTGAAGAGGATGCCACTCGTGCTGAGGTTGTTCGAGTTGGCGACGTGGCGACCGATGACGACCGTGCCCAGGATCGCATCGACCGTGGCGCCATTGAGGTCGAGCAGACCTTCGCCCGTGCGGGATCCCGAACTCGTGTCGCCGATCACGGCCGTGGGCACCGCCGACGAGCCCCCCGTGACGCCGCGGATCGTGACCGTGGGCGACGTCAGGCCCGACTGGAGCGCGATCTCGCCGCGGCCGTTGAAGCCGCCGAGGCCGAGCGAGCCGGTGTTGATGGTGTTGGTGGTGCCGAGGCGGATGGCGCCGGTGTTGCTCGAGCCCTGGCTCGAGCCGGTCGCCCCGCCGACCGACACCGAGGCTGCCGTGATCGAGTTGGCCGCGGTGGACAGCACCCAGTCGCAGGCGAACGTGCCCGAGGCCGTGGTGGCGGGCTGCACCAGCACGGTGCTTCCAGGGCCATTCACCGTGACCGAGGTCAGATCGGCCATGTTGAGCTGGGTGCCCGTGCCGCCCTGCACCAGGATGCTGCCCGTGCCGGAGTAAGCGCCCGAGTTGAAGTCGACGAGGCCGCCCAGCACGCGGGTGGCTCCCTGATACGACACCGGGCCGTTGAACGTGAGGTTGCCGGCGTCGGTCTTCGTGAAGCCGCCCGCGCCAAGCACGCTGCCCGACACGATCGCCGTGACCGCCGCCGGGGAGACGCCCAGCTGCCCGGTGCCGGAGGTGAAGGTGATCGTGCGGGTGGCCGGGAGCGTGACCGTTCCCGTATTCGAGCCCGGCTCGACCGTCAGGCGGGCGCCGTGGGCGATCGTCACGTCGTTATCGACGTTGCCGAGGCTCTGGTCGCCGTCGATGCCGTAAATGCCCCCCGTGATGCTGATCGGCCCGGAGTAGGTTTGAGCGGCGGAGTTGAACCGGAAGGTGAACTTACCGGCCCCGCTCTTCGTGATGCCCTGCGTGCCCTCCACGTTGGCATACATGAAGATCGTGGCGTTGGAGTTCGTCGCGCTCACCGTCGGACTTCCCGACGAGACGGCGAACGTGAGCACATCGTTCGTGGTGGCGTTGTTGCCCATCACGAGACTGCCTCCGGTTCCGCCGTACGTGAGCGTGCCGGTGGTGGCGTTGAAGCTCGTGAGATTCACCTGAGCGGAGCCCGTGAACACGACCGCGGCGCCGGTGGCGTTCGGAACCGTGGCCGGATTCCAGTTCGGTGCGGAGTTCCACTCGCCGCCGCTGGCGCCGACCCACGTGGTTTGGCCGTGGGCGACGGCTCCGCACGCCGCTAGGGCGACAACGAGACACAGAGCGCAAGCGGTGGACTTCATGAGCAGACTCCGAATCCGGAAGGAACCCCGACCACCATGGAGGCAGCATGACCCGACCGACTACGGATCGACTGTCCCCGACGAGCGGATTGTCGCCCCGCGAGCCGCGGGGATCATGTCGCACGTTTATGCGAAGTTTCGCCGGCGCCGCGTCCGAAACGCCGCGGCGGCGACGCCGCCGGCCACGAGCAGCACCGGCCCCGCTGGCTCGGGCACCACCAGCACGTTGCCCGACGACTCCGCGAAGGAGAGCGTTTGTGAGCCCGACTGGGCCGTCCACACCCCCCCCTGTTTGACGAAGGTGAGCGACCCGTATGCGCCAGCGGCCGTGACCGAGGAGAACGAGCCGGTCGGCGTACCGCTGAAGCCGAAGAGGTTGAAGGTCGTGCTGTCGGGGAACAGGCTCGTGAAGCTGAGTTCGAGGGCCCCGCCGTACACGATGCCCGAGGCTTCGGTGATGTCGACGGCGTCGTACGCTGTGCCCCGACTCGTGCCGGCGATCTCGATCGCCGTGGTGCTTGACGAGAGCAGGTCGAGCGACTTCATCGTGATCAGGCCCGGGCTGTTGCCTGGGCTGAGCGTGCCCTGCACGGCGACCGGGCCGTTGATCGTGCCATTGCCCGCCAGCCACGCCGCCGCAGCCACCGACAGGGATCCCGAGCCGAGCACGCCGTTCACCGCCAATCGGCCCGCCGATACGGTGGTGTTGCCGATGTAGGTGTTCGTGCCCGTGAGCGTGAGCGTGCCCGAGCCGAGCTTGGTCAGCCCCCCGGAGCCGCCGTTGAGCAGGTTCTGGGTGATCGTGACGTTGTAGGAGTTGGTGTCGATCACGGCGCCGCCGCCGAGCACGTTGGCGGTGGTGACTCTCAGGAAGTCGGCGTTGGCACCGAGGGCTCGGAGCACGCCGCCGTTGAAGTTCACGGTGCCCGATGCTGTGGCCTGGGCGCTCGTGCCCGTGACCAAGGAGCGCGAGGTCTCGAGAGCCCCGCCCGACAGGTTGAGCACCCCCTTTCCGGCGAACGTGCCGCTGGCGGTGGCGTTGGTCTGCGCATAGCCGACATTGAACTCGCCGGCGCCGCTCGCACGCATCGTGCCGCTCCGAATCGTCAGCGTGCCGAAGCCGTTGTTGCTGCCGTACTGGAGGAAGGCCCCGAGATTCACGGCCTTGTTCGCGGTCACGTTCAGCAGGCCGCCATCGACCGTCGCGGTGCCTGAGCCTTTGCCGCCCACGTAGAAGCCACCGGTGGAAACACCGTTGCCAATGGTCAGCGTGCCCGAGGTCACGTTGAGAGACGGTGTGGCGTTCGTACCCGCATCATTGACGACGAGGCTCGCGTTTCCGGACGCCACCGTGCCGCCGCCCGTCCAGTTCACGACGGGCGTCGGAGCCGTCGCGGACGAGGCGTTGTTGCTGACGGCGATGGAGATGCCACCCACCGAGTCGAGCGTGCCGCTCATGTTCGTGGTGCCCGTGTCGAACTGGGTCACGCCCAGCATGTTGTTGGCTGAGCCCTTGAGATTCAGCGTGCCGCCGCCGTTCTTGCGGAAATAGACCGTGCTCGCGGACGTCAGATTGCCAGTGATCTCAAGGACGGTGGTTCCGCCTGCGATCAGCTCCAGGTTGAGGACCGACGGCGAGCCGGACGTGCCGGCCGTGACCGACACGTTGCGCTTGCCAGCCCCGGGCGGATCGATGAACGAGGCCCGGTTGTCGAGGGCCACGCTCCCGGCGTCCGACCGCAGATACAGCGTGCCGCCGTTGAGTTGCACGGGGCCGCCCGTCGTCGCATCGCCGAGGTTCGCATTGGTCTTGAACCGCACTCCGCCGCCGGTGATCTTCGTCGTGCCGGTGTAGGTGTTGGTAAACCCGCTGACTTGAATGACGCCCGCTCCCGTCTTTTCGTAGCCCTGACTGCCTGCCAGAACGACGTTCAGGAAGTTGTCGAACGTGCCGCCGGTCGTGTAGTTGATCAGGGGCTGGGTCGCCGCTCCGGTGTCGAGCCTGAGGGTGGCCGTCCCGGCGGTCGCGGCGAGGTTGAACTTGCCGGTCGTCGCCGTGTTGCCGGTGCCGATGTTGGTCATGGTGATCGAGCCGATCGTCGTGGTCGCCGAGCCCGGCAGCTGGATGTTGTTCGTTCCCTGATTCCAGGTGCCTGAAAAAACCACCGCTGCTCCGACGGCATCTGGGACCGACGCCGGATTCCAGTTCGACGACGTGCTCCAAGCCTGGCTGACCGTCGTGTTGCCGGTGGCCGTCGGGGCCACCCACGTCGACTGCGCCGTGGAGAAGGATCCCGCGCCTGAGAGGCACGCCGCAAGGAGCGTCGTCAACGACACCTGAGGTCGGCAAATCCTTGAACACACGCGACGAAACAAGCGACCAGCACGCATCGAAATGCCTCCACGCCGAGAGTGACGCACGGCATCTCGACTCAGCCACGCCGCCTACACGACACGGCCCGCGCGATGCCTCGGATCACTCACCCCCACATACGCCGATTGAATATGCGTGCGGGAACGACCCGACGCATGTCGCACGTTTGTGCGACATGCGTCGGGCACGCTACCGAAGCCCGCGTGCCGAGCTCAAGTCTTTCCCGGCGAGTTCGTCGGGGTCGATGTCGGGGGGGTGCTTCTCCCAGTCGGCTGAGTCGCGGCCCATGCGGTAGCCGAGGTCGAAGAGGCGGTTCATCCCCGCGCGGTCGAACACGAGCGCCGGGAAGCCCACGTCGAAATCCTGCGGGATCATCCGGAGGTTGAACTCCACGCCGTAGCGGTCGGCCAGCACGTACATCCGGTACAAGCTCGACGTGGTGCTCACCTTGAAGAGCTTTTCGATCGTGGCCTCAGCGATCGACAGCGCCGTCGGCTCGATCGCGGCGTAGCCCGGCCGATCATCGGTGCGGCCGTTGCGGATCACGAACAGGCGGCCGTGCACCTCGCCGGTGGTGAGGCCCGCGCCCTGGAGGGCGTCTTCCACGTCGAGCATGAAGCCGCGGAGAAACACCTGCGCCTCGGCGCCGCCGTCGCAGTGCATCTCGCGGCACGGGCGGCCATCCACCTCGACGTCGAAGTAGACCGGCGGGAAGAGCACCGGCACCGACGCCGAGGCCACGAGCACGTCGACATAGCGGCGGCGGGCATCCGGCCGGCCGCTGGCGGCGATCGCGCCCATGTCCCAGATCGAGAACTCGTTGGCATCCATGTTGGCCGTGCCGATGAACAGCCGGTGGCCGGCCCGGTGCTTGGCCGCCACGGCCGCGAGCACGCGGTCGTCGATCGCGCCGTCGAGCAGTCGGCGCAGCGGCGCCGTGTCGCAGGTGGCGTCGGCCACGACCGCCGCCAGGGCCGACCGCTTGCGGTAGATGTCGGCCGTGGTGATCTCCGTGTAGAAGCGGCGCAGGAGCGGGTCGTAGTCGGGCCCGAGAAACGCCGGCGTGGCCTGCAGGGCGCCCGTCGAGATGCCGGTCACCACCTTGAAGTCGGGCCGGTCGCCCCGCTCCGTCCAGCCGCAGAGCATGCCGGCCCCGAAGGCGCCGTGGGCCCCGCCGCCCGACAGAGCGAGGAAGTCGTAGTCGCGGACGCCGTCGCCATCGCGGTCGAACTCGCGGGGATCCTCGCCGCGGATCGACTCCGCGATCGTCTCCTGCATGCCCGACGGCACCTTCGTGTCGAAGGTCTCGAGGTCGATCGCGCCCCACGGCCGCACGGTCGAGGCGCCGCTGGGCGGGGCGGCGATCCGCCGCTCGATCCGCGCTGCCAGAAACCCGGTCGCCGCGGCCACGGCGACGACCGGCAGCGCCGCGCCGGCCACGAGCAGGAGGAGGGTGCGCTTCCAGGACGTGCGTTCGGCTGCCATGCCGCCGAGGATAGGACGGGCGGCGCCGCGACGTCCACCGGCCGGATCAGGCGGCCACGGTCGACTGGCGATCGTGGTGCGGCGTGGACCGCAGGAGCACGCAGCCCTGCAGGGCCTCCGGCCGGCCTGGGCTGCCGACGGCCGCGGTGGGGCAGGCGATCAGCCCGCTGAGCCGCGACCAGGTCTCCCGCAGGGCGTGGGGCACGGAGCAGGCGCTGACGTTGCCGGTGCGCCGCGTCAGGCCGTTGACGAGCTCACCGTGCACGCCGAGTTCGTCGAGCTTCATGCCGGCGAAGCGCACGATTCCCGTGCCCGCCTGGTGGGGCACCACGAACGAGACGTCGCCCGGAGCGATGCCCGACTCGGCGAGCGCCTTCCCGACAGCGGCCGACATCGCCCGGGGTGCGATCTCGGCGATCGCCATGCCGTCGAGCGCGTAGACGAGCCGGGCCGCGTCGTGGGCGGTGCCGCCGTCGGGCGCCGGCACGGGCACGTGGTCGCGGACGTGGAAGTCGAAGGCGGCCTTCGGCACCGGCTGCTTCTCGGCGTCGGCGTGCACGATCTCGAAGTGCACCGGATGGCGGCGGCTGGCCGGCGTGGCCAGAAGCGTGGCCGACGCCATGTCGCCGAACAGGCCGGCGGTGGTGACGTTGGAGTAGTCGGTGATCCGGCTGATGCGGGTGGCCACGACGACGAGCACGAACTCGTCGCGCCGCAGGCCGAGCCGCGGCGCCCAGCGGCGGGCGGCGAGCGCGAGGACCCGGCTGTAACCACAGCAGAACCAGTTGATGCCCACGGCGCGGCAGCGGGCGAGGCCGAGCTCGCGGACGACCTCGCGGGCGGCCCGGCCCGGCCGTTCCCGCTCCGCGCCGTCGGCGTCGAGGTGCCGGCGGGCGACCGAGGCCGGAATGAACGACGGCGACACGAAGAGGATTCCGCGGCAGTCGGCGAGATTGCAGCCGGTCTCCCGCTGGAGCTTCCGCACCGCGGCCACGCCCATCGTCACCTCATCGTCGAGCGAGATCGCCCGCGCCTCGATGCCGGTGTGGTGCGAGAACTTCCGGGGCATGGCCGCGCCGAACCACTCATTGCCCAGTTCCCAGGCGGGCTGGTGGACGGCGATGGCGGAGATGCCGAGCGAGGCGGGGTTCATGGACGGCTGCCGCGGTGGAGGCAGACGGGCCGCGCGCCCGTCTTCGAGGGCGGGGATTCTGGCGAGCGCGCGTCGCAGGAGCCAGTGCGAAATCACCGGAAATTCCCCGTTTCTGAGGCAGCTCCGCGGCGGCCATTCCGCGGCTGATGCCAACGCTACCCTCGATTCCCGGAGGGTGCGAAACCGGTAGATTTTCCGTACAAAACGGGGGTTTCCTGGAGATCCCGATGCCTGCCTGCTCCCGTCGCCGCCTGCTCGCCGCCGCCGTTGCCGGGACCGCAGCGGCTTCGTGTCGCAGCCTGAGCGCAGCGGGCGGGCTT
>CAXNJC010000023.1:0-9747 GCA_964202525.1 Pirellulales bacterium | reverse complement strand
CGGGACACTCCGATGCGCAACTTTCTCGATCCTGAGGATGAGTTTGTGGAGCGGTGGGATCTGCTGGGGTTGGAGTGAGGGCGAGCGTCACTCGTCCATCGTCACACCGATCTTCACCCGCACCTGCCAGTGGGCGATCTTCCCGTTCTCGATGTGGCCTCGGGTTTCCATCACTTCGAACCAACGCATCTTGCTCTCGTTGATCTCAGCCTTGGCGATGGCATTCCGAACCGCCGCCTCGATGCTCGTATGGGAGGATCCAACGAACTCGATCATCTTGTAGGTGTGTTCGCTCACGGAAAAAAGATCCGGTTTGAGGGTGGCTCACGAAATCCTATCCATGGAGGAGCGCACGTTCTCTCCGAATCACCATGGGCCGGCTCATGCTGGCAACGCATAGTACGGCATGCCTGGCGTCCTGCGTGGTGCTGCTCCCCGATGCCATGCCGATGCATCTGAAGCATGGTCAGACGACGGGCTTCATTCGAGCCTCGGTGCCCTGGATGTGCGTCAGGCCCCAGTTTCGCAGCGCCCCGAGGACGGGCAGCAGTGACTTGCCCTTCGGGGTCAGGCGATAGCCGCTCCGACCAATCGCTGGCATTGGGCTGAACGACTCAGCCAATCCAGAGCGGACGAGGCGGTCCAGCCGATCGGACAGGATGTTCGAGGCAATCCGCTCCGGGGATGCGGAGAATTCCTTGAAGAGCGTCTTGCCACAGGCCATGTCGCGCACGACGAGCAGCGTCCACTTGTCACCCAGGAGATCCAGCGCACAGGCAACCGGGCATACCGAACGCTTCGCCATCCTCATCAGACGTGCTCGCTTTTGAAACCGCTTCTCGCGCCGCTTGACACGAGCAGCTGCGCACTTGCAATATACAAGTGCATGCTTGTCGTTTGCAAGCATTGGGAAACACACCCGGAGTCTCATGGTGGCTTCGCTCGACCAACATCCGTCCGTCGTGGCTCTCCGCAGCCATCCAAGGCCGCCCGCGCCCACCACCCTGCCCGCCGAGGACCTCCGCCGGATCTGCCTGGAGGCAGGAGCTGATGATGTCGGCTTCGTCCGCATCGATCGGCCGGAAATCGCCTCCGAACGAGCGGGGGTTCTCAAGGCCTTCCCGTCCGCAAAAACGCTCATCAGCCTGGTCTGCCGGATGAACCGCGAGCCGATCCGGAGTCCCGCCCGATCCGTTGCCAATCTCGAGTTCCATCGCTCCGGTGACCACGTCAACGACGTGGCCCGGGACATCGTGCGGCGGCTCGAGGACCGAGGCCTCCGGGCGATGAATGCTCCGATGGGGTTTCCGATGGAGGCGAGCGAGTTTCCTGGAAAAATCTGGGTGGTTTCCCATAAGCCCGTGGCCGTGGCAGCGGGCCTCGGGCAGATGGGGCTGCATCGCAACGTCATCCATCCACGGTTCGGCTCCTACATTCTGCTGGGAACGATCTTTGTCGATGTCGATGTCGACGAGGAGTCTCGGCCCGTCGACTACAACCCCTGTGTCAGCTGCAAGCTGTGTGTTGCCGCATGCCCGGTGGGGGCCATCAAGCCGGACGGCGGCTTCGACGCCAGCGCCTGCATGACCCACAACTACCGGGAGTTTCTCCACGGCTTCACGGATTGGGTCGAGCGTGTGGCCGACAGCCACGATGCCAAGGACTACCGGAAGCGGGTTACCGATCAAGAGTCGGTCTCAATGTGGCAAAGCCTGAGCTTCGGGGCCAACTACAAGGCCGCGTACTGCCTTTCCGTGTGCCCTGCCGGCGAAGACGTGCTGGCCCCATTTCTCGACGACCGCCCGGCGTTTCTGTCCGGGATCGTGAAGCCTTTGCAACAGAAGCACGAAACCATTTACGTCGTGCCGGGATCCGATGCCGACGACTACGTGACCCAGACCTTTCCCCACAAGACGAAGCGGCATGTCAACGGCGTCCGCCCATCCACCATCGCCGGCTTCCTCGACACCATGCACGTCGTCTTCCAGAGGGGACAGGCGAAGGGCATCGATGCGGTGTATCACCTGATCTTCACGGGCCGGGAACCAGCCGAAGCCACCGTGACGATCCGGCAGCAGACAATGCATGTGCAGCGGGGCCTGATCGGCAGGCCCGACTGCACGGTCAACGCTGATTCCCAGACGTGGCTGGGATTTCTCCGAAAGGAGCGAAACATCGTCTGGGCCCTCCTGACGGGCCGCATCCGGGTCCGCGGGGGCCTCGGACGACTGCAGGCGTTTGGCCGCTGCTTCCCCGGCTGACGCCTCAGTCATCCATCGTCGCGCCGATCTTCACCCGAACCTGCCAATGGGCGATCGTGCCGTTCTCAATGTGGCCCCGGGTCTCGATCACCTCGAACCAGCGCATCTTGCTTTCGTTGATCTCTGCCTTGGCGATCGCGTTCTGAACAGCTGCTTCGATGCCCGTGTGGGACGAGCCGACCAACTCGATCATCTTGTAGGTGTGTTCGCTCATGGGGACGGCTCCTGTGGGCATGGTGGTGGAGGGGAGGGAATGGCGGAGGAACCAAATAGAGTACTGAATCCGCTGTCCGGGAGGGCCACGACATCGGCGGCCGGGTGCGGGGCGTCCTACGAAACTCTTCTCCTGCGGATTGCCGATGCATTCATCACATCGAGCCGGCTCGATCCGTGACGGAACCCTGGAGGCGACCATGGCCGAGTCGGATGACGACAGCCTGCATGCAGCCGTGCGAGATCTATCCGCCCCCGACCCCGGCCGCCGCGCGGCGGCCGCGGAGCGGCTCGCACACGCGGGTACACTCCCAGGCGACGCGGTGGTCGCGGTCGTGCGGGCCTGCGGCGACGACGACGACACCGTTCGGGAATGGGCCGTCGCGGCGCTCGAGGACGCCGGGACGCCGCCCGAGGCAGTGATCCCGGACATCGCAAGCCTCGCGGCAGCGTCGCAGCCGCTCGTGGCCTACTGGGCGATCACGCTCCTTGGGCGACGTGGGCAGGCTGCGGCGACCGCAGTGGACACGCTGACGAAATGCATCGCAGCGAAGGACCTCGCCGTGGCACAGCGGGCAGCCTGGGCGCTCGGGAAGATCGGGCCGGGCGCCGCCGCGGCGGTCTCGGCGCTTCGTGACGCCACGGCCCGCGGCGACGAGCGGCTCACGCGGCTCGCCGAGGAGGCCATCGCGGCAATCGGCGCGTGACGATGGCGGCGGCCCCGATCGGCCGCCACGCCCCGGCAACCTCCGGCCGATACAGAGGGTGTGTGGGGGACTCATCCACGATCGTCGCGACCGAGAGGGCGGCTCTCCGGCCCGTGGGGCGCTGTCGTCGCCTGCTGCCTGATCGTCGCCGGGCCGGCAGTCGCCCAGCAACCCGCCGTCCCGGCCGTCAAGCCGTGGGACGCCGTGCTCATCGCCAGCTTCAACATCCAGGTGTTCGGCGAATCGAAGATGGCCAAGCAGCACGTGGTCGAGGTGCTGGCCCGCGTGGTCCGCAAGTTCGACATCGTCGCCATCCAGGAGGTGCGGGCGAAGTCGGACGAGATCGTGCCCTCCTTCGTGCGGGCCGTGAACGCCGACGGCAGCCGCTACCACTACGTGATCGGTCCTCGCGAAGGCCGCACCGTGAGCAAGGAGCAGTACACGTTCGTGTACGACACCAACCGCATCGAAGTCGATGCCTCGTCGCTCGGCGTGTGCCCGAATCCGGGCAACGCCCTCCACAGGCCGCCGATGCACGTCCGCTTCCGCACCCGCGTGACGCCGGCCGAGCAGGCGTTCACCTTCTGGATGGTGAACATCCACACCGATCCCGACGAGGTGCCGCAGGAACTCGACGCCCTGACCGGCGTGTTCCAGGCGATGCAGGCGCTCCGGCCCGACGAGGACGACGTGATCCTGCTCGGCGACCTCAACGCCGGCCCGCCCGAGTTCGGATCGTTCCGCCGCATCCCCGGCATCGGCTGGGCGGTGTCGGGCGTGACGACCAACACCCGCCGCAGCAAAACCTACGACAACCTGGTGTTTGCCAAGCCCGCCACCGCCGAATACCTCGGCATGTGGGGCGTGCTCGACCTGCAGAACACCTTCGGCCTGCCGCTCGAGACGGCGCTCGAGGTGTCGGACCACAATCCGGTGTGGGCGGCGTTTCATCCCTGCGAGTCGCGGACGACCGCCGTGATGGCGGGCCAGCCGGCCCTGGTGCGATGACGAACGCCGCCCGGAGCGGGTCAGATCGACGCGGCGATGGTCGAGGCGATCGGGTCTTCGACCGCGACGGCCGACGGCGTGACGTCGCCATGAAACTCGGTCGGGTGATCCTCGGCCGGATGGCCGTAGAGATCCTGCATGCCGGCGACCGCCGCCAGATACTCGTTGAAGTGGGCGTCCATGATGAAACCCTCCGTGGTTGATCAATACTACGCACGCCGGCACGGGAGGTTCAGTGCCTCCTGGCTCGCCGAACCCGCGCAGCCTGCCTGGCTTCGCCATCGTGGAGGCAGCTCATGAATCAGGTCGTCGGCCTCGCGCTCCTGGGGCTCGCCGGTGCCGCGGGCACGCTCCTGCGGGCTGGGTGCACCGCGGCCGCCGTGCGGCTCTGCGGCCCGGCATTTCCCTGGGGAACGCTCGCCGTGAACATCGCGGGCTCGTTCGCCTTCGGCGCCATCTACTCCTACGTACGGTCGCGCGGCCTCCCCACTGACTTCGACAGCGTGCTCCTCGTGGGCCTGCTCGGCGGGTTCACGACCTACTCCAGCTTCGCCTTCCAGTCGGTCGAGATGGCCGAGTCGGGCCGCGGGCCGGCGGCAGCGGCCTACGTCGTGGCCACCACGCTCCTCGGCCTCGGCGCTGCCTGGTGCGGGCTGCGCTGCTTCCGCTGACCGGCCGTCAGTCCCCCGTCCAACGGCACTCGTACACCGTTCCCTCACGGGGCGTGATCACCGACCAGCCGATCAGCCGGCCATACGGATGGTCGATCGTGTAGCGAGACGTGAGCGGCTCCGCCTGCGCGTCGTCGCCCCGCGGATAAGTGACGAGCTGATACCGCTTGTAGGGATGATCGTCCGGAAACAGCATCCACACCGTGAGCAGATCGGCGTCGAACTGCATGACCAGCGGCATTCGGCCCACGGGCAGCGCCGCGAACCGGACGATCGAGGCGAGTTCGAAAGGCACGGGCTGTCCGACCGACGCCCGCGACAGGTCGACGTGGATCTCGTAGTGCAGGACCGTGGCGCCAGCGGCATCGCGGCCGCGCACCCGACGAACCCGGATGGGGGTGGCATCCTTCGGCTGACGATACTCGACTTCCTGCACCGGCAGGACCGTGCGGAACACCACCCCCTGCTTGCGGCGGGCCTCGTCGGTCACCCGCAGAACGACCCGCTCGCGGAAGTGCACCTGGCCACCGAGATCGGGCCGCAGGCCACCGCTCCACGCGGTGCGGAGGTCGGTGATCCGGCTGTGGGCGAGGATCTCGAGGCCGTGGAAGTCATCGGCCGTCGCCTCGGCGGCATCGACCACGTCGAGCCTCTGCCATGAGCCGAGCGGGTCGGCCTCGACGAGGTCGAGCACGAGCCGGATGTCGGGATCGCCCTCGGCGATCGAGTCGATCATGCTCGTGAGCATCGCGGCGTGACGGTGCAGCCGGTAGACGTGCACGGGCAGGGCGACGAACACGAGCAAGCCCAGAGCCACATAGAGGTAGCTCGGCCAATCCTGCCAGTCGAGCAGCGTGGACCACACCTTGCGGTGGCTCGACGTGCGGAGCTGCTCGGCCAGCCGCGCCGGGGAACTGGTGCCGGCCTTCCGTGCCGTGGCCGACGCGTGATCGGCCGGGTGCGGTGCCGTCACCGAATGCCGGCCCGGCAGCGGCTCCCACGGGGGGCCGTCGTGGATCGGCAGCAGCGCCCTTTGGCCGATGCGGCGGTGCAGGCTGCGGGCCACCTCGTAGCCGTGCGCCACCAGCGCGTTGACCTCCAGGTCGTTGAACCGGTCGAGATCGGTGCGGATGCTCGACACCTCCGCCTGCACCACCGGATGCAGGGCGTGCGGATCCTCGTGCGGATCGACCACGTGGGTGACCGGGAGGAACTGATAGCCGTTGCGGTCGCCGAAGTTCTCCCGCTCCAGCTGCCAGACGCGATCCCAGAGGATGTCGGTCGCCCGGATCGACTGTGCGATGAACCCCAGGGGCGCGTTGCCCAGAATCTGAAACGGCTTGCCGGCGTCGCTGACGATCACGCGATGGTACTCGCGGCCCTGGTGGGCGGTGAGCCAGGCGAAGGCCCGGATGCCGAGGTTGTCGTAGACGCCGCCGTCGGTGAACGACTCCGCCGGAAACTGCCCCTCATGCACGCCCAGGTCGTCCGCGCTGATCTCGACGGGCGGGAAGAAGCCGGGGAACGCCGACGACGCGCTGACCACCTTCGCGACACTCGCCGTCTGCCCGGTGATGTGGCGAAACGGATCATTCTCGCCGAGCTCACGCTTCTGCAGGTGCAGGCCCTCGCGGTTGAACACGGCCATCACGCCGTCGCTCACGTTCGTGGAGAGGATGTGCAGCGCCGGCTTCTCGGGGAGCTCGAACAGCCGCCGGTCGCCATACAGGAAGGTGCGATATGCCTTCTCGAGGAGCGCGTTGGGGGTGAACGTCGGCGCGTGCCATCCGGCGAGCTTGCCCAGCAGGCGGACCGGGAACAAGAGCGGCAGCCGGCGGACGATCCGATTGCGGACGTCGTGCTGCACGAACCGGACGATCTCGCCCGCCGCCTCGTCGAAGGCCCGGTCGTCGCCGGTGTAGCGGTCCCAGTTGAGCACCAGGTGCGCGGCGAGAATGCTGCCCCCCGACACCGCCGCGATGTCGCCCACGTGCTCCAGCGACCCGCAGTCGCGGAGGTACCGGATCACGCCGAGGTGGTAGAGCGTGGCGCGGAACCCGCCGCCGGACAGGGCGAGACCGATCGTGGGCATGGGAGTACCTGGTCGGAAGGACGAGGCGGCACTCTACCCGGTGCCCCTGCAACGACGCCACGTTGAACCGCCCGCGGCCTCCGCGGCATACTGTCTCCCTCTCCCTCTCCCTCGCCCCCTCGGAGCACGACGAGCATGAGCCTTCTCAAGGAGTTCCGCGACTTCGCCATGCGCGGCAACGTGATCGACCTCGCCGTCGGCGTGGTGATCGGCAGCGCCTTCGGCAAGATCATCAGCTCGCTCGTGGCCAACATCATCATGCCGCCGCTCAACCTGCTAACGAGCAAGTTCGGCGTGAACTTCACCGACCTGGCCTACAAGATCAAGACCGAGGCGCCGAAGCTCAATCCCGACGGCACCATGCTGCTCGAGGACGGCAAGCCGGTGATGGTGTTCCAGAACTACCCGATCCTCAACTACGGCCCGTTCATCCAGTCGGTGGTCGACTTCCTGCTCGTGGCGGGGGCGATCTTCCTCGTCATCAAGGCGCTCAACTCCGCCAAGGCGAAGTTCGACAAGGCCACGACCGCCGCTCCGCCCCCGCCACCCGAAGACGTCGTGCTGCTTCGCGAGATCCGCGACGCGCTCGCGAGGCGGTGAGCCGCGATGGCATTCTGTGACGCCGACTTCCTGCTCTCGACCCCGGTGGCGGCCGACCTCTATCACCGGGTGGCGGCCGGGCAGCCGATCGTCGACTACCACTGCCACCTGAGTCCCAAGGACATCGCCGAGGACCGGCGGTTTGAGAGCCTGCACGCCGCATGGCTCGAGGGCGACCACTACAAGTGGCGGGCGATGCGGGCCGACGGCGTGGCGGAGGAGCGGATCACGGGGGGCGCTTCGCCGCGCGAGAAGTTCCAGGCCTGGGCGGAGACGGTGCCGCACACGCTCCGCAACCCGCTCTTCCACTGGACGCACCTCGAGCTCCGCAGGCACTTCGGCATCGACGACCTCCTCGACGGCACGACGGCCGAGAGGGTGTGGACCGAGGCCAATCGCCAGCTGGCCACGGGGCCGCTCACCGCCCGCGGCATCCTCACGACGATGAACGTGGCACTCGTCGGCACGACCGACGATCCCGCCGACCCGCTCGACTGGCATGCCGCGATCGCCGCGTCGGGATTCCCGGTGAAGGTGGTGCCCACGTTCCGCCCCGACCTGGCGGGCAAGGTGCACCACCCCGAGAAGGTGCAGTCCTGGGCCCGGAGGCTCGCCGACATCTCCGGCATCGCCACCGACACCCACACAGGCCTGCTGGCCGCGCTCGCCAAGCGGCATGCCGACTTCGCCATCGCGGGCTGCCGAGCCAGCGACCACGGGCTCGACGTCCTCGCCGCCGACCATCCCACCGACGCCGAGGCGGCCGGTATCTGGCAGCGGACGCTCGCTGGAACCCCCGCCACGCCGCCGGAGGCCGACCGGTTCGCGACCCACGTGGCCCTGCACGTAGCCCGGCTCAACCATGCCCGAGGCTTCGTCACGCAGCTGCACCTCGGCGCCTTCCGCGACCCAAACGCGCCACTGGCGCGGCGGCTCGGGGCCGACTCCGGCTGCGACACGATCGGTGACCTGCCGCAGGGCCCCGGCCTCGTGCGGTTCCTGGGCCGGCTCGCCGACGAGGGGACCCTCGGCCGCACGATCCTCTACAACATCAACCCGGCCGACAACGCGGTGTTCGCCGCGATGCCGGGCTCGTTCCAGGACGGCGTGATCCCCGGCAAGATGCAGTGGGGCAGCGGCTGGTGGTTCATGGATCAGGAGCGGGGCATGCGGGACCAGATGAACATGCTCTCCGACCTCGGCCTGCTCGCGCGATTCGTGGGCATGGTCACCGACTCGCGGTCGTTCCTGTCGTATCCACGGCACGAGTACTTCCGGCGGATCCTCTGCGACCTCCTCGGCGCCGACGTGGCGAGCGGCCGGCTACCCGACCGCCGCGACTGGCTCGACGCCCTGGTCGCGGGGGTATGCCACGGCAACGCCCGCGCGATGTTCGTGGACCCGGTCAGCGGCTGAGCCGGCCGGCGGCCACGGGGTCGATCGAGAACCGCACGCGGACGTCCGGGTGCGTGGTGTAGAGCCGCAGCCGCGCGCCGTCGTGGATCAGCGTGGCGCTCGACCGCTTCGGGTGGGCGGGATCGACCGGCAGGAATGGATTGCCGCTCCACTTGCTCCAGTGCACGAGGTCGTCGCTCGCTGCCAGGCAGGTCTGCCACGTCGTCCGCCCGGCGTCGGGGCTCGCGTGGTAGAGGGCGAACCACCGGCCGTCGAACCGCACCACCTGGTCGACCGCGACACCGTGCCGGTCGTAGGCCTCGGGCCCACAGGCGATCACGGGGTCGTCGCGGACGTTGGTGAACGTGACGCCGTCGGGCGACGTCGCCAGCCAGATGCCGTCGTCGCGCCGCTCGTAGAACAGATGCCAGAGGCCGCGGTGCATCACGAGCGTCGGCGTGCCGCGGGGGCCGGAGGGAATGGGGCCGCCTCCGGCAAGCCGGATGTCGAGCGGGCCGCACCGCCGCCAGGCGGCGAGATCCCGCGACACGAGCCGGTGGGCGACGTCGTGCTCTCCCTCGGCGACCATGTGGAAAACTTCACCGCGCGGACCGCATGCCCGCACGACGCACACATCCTCGACCCATTGGTCCGGCACGACCGGCCGGTCCGAAACACGCCGCCAGTTCAGCCCGTCGTCGCTCGTCGCATGCCCGAGCCGCCGCACCGGATCGCGGTCGGGATTCGATCCGGTGTACCAAAGGTGCCAGCGGCCTCCGTGCTGCAGGATCCAGCCCCGC
>CAXNJC010000022.1:0-9750 GCA_964202525.1 Pirellulales bacterium | reverse complement strand
CCGAAGGCCGCCGAGCTGCAGGAGCGACTGGCCGGCGGAAAGCATGGTGCCTGAGAGATACGTGGTCTTGGGGACAGGCTGCCCGCCCCGCCAGCCGAGATCCACGAAGGCCCCGAGCACCGATGGTGTCGAGGTCAGCGCGATCGCAGGATCGTAGCCCGGATCACCAGGTAGGAGCGTGCCCGTGCCGCTCACCATCGACCGCGCTGCAGGGTCGAACACGCGGACGTCGAAGGCGATCACGTTCGTGAGGATCACGTCTTCCCAGACGCGATTGCCGCTGCCAGTAAGCGTACCGGTCGTGTCCAGGGTGGCGTTGGTGATCGGACGGAGTGTGGCCGGATCGAGAGGAAAGGAATATGGGAATCCTGTGCTCGATACGGTTACGGTCGCCCCAGCGCTGTTCTGGTAGGTGAATACGCCGTTCCGCATGAAGCGATTCTCCCGCTTCGTGAGATCGCCCAGCGTGTTTGGAACCAGCCAACCCGCATCGAACCGTAACGACACGTCGTACTGGCTGTCGGGTAACGCGGTGACGGTGCCCGGAATGGCGTTGGACCCGCTCGTCGAGAATGGTGCCACGCCCGCATATCCGACCACGAGCAGTTGCCGTCGGTACAGGTTGTAAAGCGTCGTGCCCGCCACGGGCTGCGTCGCGGAGGGCCTGCAGAACCATGCCACCTCGGCATAGGGCGACTCGATCGAGCCCGCCCCGTAGCGGCCGGTGAAATTGCCGGCGGCCGCACGGGTGGTGAACAGCAGGATGTCGTCCGTGTCGCCCTCGAGGTTCGAGGTGGGGGCTCCACTCGGAATCGTGTACGGAGCGTACGCGGTGCCAGCCCCGCCCGACGCCACCGCCAGGCTGGCATCGTGAATTGGCCCTTCGAGGATCTCCAGGTAGCCCGAGTCGGACTCCGGCTGAACCCACGGTACGGGATCGACGGTCATGCCGGAGAGATCCTGCCGAAGCTGCCAGGCGGTGGTCCGCATGCGGCCGGAGAGTTCGATCGTCGTCTGGCTGTCGTTAAACGTGCGGCTGAACAGCGAGAAGAGCTGCGCCACGGCGCCCATCACCACCAGCGAAATGGTGGCCGCGACGAGCAGTTCCGTGAGGCTGAAGCCGCGGGAGCGCCGCTGCAGCAGGGCACGAGGATGAAGCGTTGCGGGCATGGCGTCAGTCCAAGAACCGCTGCAGGCGGATGGTGTCGCGCACGTTGAGGGTTTCGCCGGGGGCGAAGCCGACGGGGATCGAGCGGTCAACGATAGCGAACATGCGGCGGTAAACCGGGGCCGACGCCGCTGGCGACGTGTCGGTGATGCGGAGCGTGATCCAGACGGCGAACACGTGTGAGCGGATCGTGGCGGCATTCGAGAGGCGGATCGCCCGGGCGTAACGGAAAAAGTCATTGTCGTTTCGAGCGGTGAGTCCCGCGGTCACCGGCTCGTAGTACACCGTCGAGCCGGAAGACTGCAGCGTCAGCATCTCGGCGACGCTCTTCGCTGGCTGGCTGGCGGCAAACGGGTTCGAGCCGCTGGCGATCGTGGCCGCTCCGGGCCCGAGCAGGGCTTGCCACACGCCGTTGTCGAGATCGGCGGGAGTGTTATTCGGGTTGCCAACGGCCGTGTTGACGTTGATCCGCCCCGGTTCCCGCCACCGCGGGAGCATGGTCGTGCAGACTTCCTCGTTCGTCACCGCGCTTCGCAGCAGGGCATCGTCGCCAATCTGCTGCGCACTGCCGACGAACCGCGAGGGCACGTGGACGGCGTCGAGAATCAGGCTCGCGGCCCGCTGCGCCGGCGACGGCGCCGTGCCGGATGCGAGCATCGCGGAGGCATCGCCCGTGGGCACAAGCGCGAGTTCGGCGGCTCCGATGAACGGCCTGTTCGGCCAATGGAACCACGGAATCCGGTTGCCGTATGGCTGCGGCACGGTGTCGCCGTCTGCCCCCGGATCCCACTGCCGCTGTGTCCAGAAGCGGGAGTCGGTCCGCGTGTGTCGGGCGGCGGTCTGCTGGTCGTCGGCGATCTTCAGCCGGGCCCGATCGACCTCGACGTAGGGATTAAACTTCGGCTCCGCCGGGTCGTTCTCCCAGGGCTTCGTGGGATCGGCCAGCCGTTCCAAGACGACCGTGCCCGGTCCGGGCGGGCCGGGGGCGAACGCCGCTGCGGTGATCGACGGGACCGCGGCCCCCATGCCGGCGTCGGTCTGGATGCAGATGTGCTGGTTCGGCTCGAGGATAAACCGCGGGTCGTTGCCGCCCGGGGCCTGATCGGCGAGGAGGACCTGCGAGCCGGCCTGATCCAGCACGCGGATCTGCCAGATCGAGTCGCTGCCGGCCCCCTTGCGGGCCAGGTCGAGCGCAGTGGGGCTCGTCGTGGAGGCTAGGTTGGGATCGACCTTCTCCACCGGGATCGAGTTGGTGTCTGGGTTGGAAGGCGTCTGCGGATCCACCACGCGGGCATCCCACGGGTGATAGAGCACCACGGCCAGTTTTCCGTCCCAGGCGACCGTCTCCGTGATCACCATCTCCGGCCGCTCGGCCCCGAACACGTACGTGGCGTCGTCGACGTTCCAGCCGTCGGTGAGGTTCGTGTCGTAGCGGAATCGCGTCATGGTGGAGTCGGCGTCGCGGAAGTCCACAACGTTGGCCACCCACTGGGCGGTTTCCCGGCTGGCGGGCTGACCGAGCGCGACGAGCAGGGTGTAGAGATGGCGGCAGTACCGCTCCTTGATCGCCGGCTCGTCCGTCGCGGGCACTGCCGGATGCGAGAGCGGTCGATTGAGGTCGAATCGCAGGCCGGCCACCACGTCCGGCGAAAAGAGGTCATACACCCGGGCCGCGTTGACGTTGCCGAGGCTCGGGGCGGCAGCGGTCGGCTTCGACAGAGCCCGTAGGGCGTCGCGGATCTGGATCATCGCCGTTCCCGAGATCACGGGCGTGTCCCAGGAGTCGGTCGTGATCGTCATCCGCGACCGCTGGGCATAGTCGTCGAGCAGGGCCGCCAGCCGCGGCGGCAGCGTGGAGGCGTCGGGATCGAACTGACGAAGCACCCGCTCGAGTTCCGCCGGCGTGAACACGTTGTCCGCGGGCGCAGCGGTGCCCGACTGCCGCAGCTGCTGCGGTCGGGCTGCATCGACGTCGAGGCGGAGCTCGTAGGGCGACTCCAGCATGTCGTTCGCGCCGCGGATGGGCGTGTAGAAGAACAGCCTGGGGGCACCCGCGGACGCAGGCTGGACGAACATCTTCATCCGCGCGTGGAGGTCGGTCGGAGAGTTGCCCGCCGCACGGTTGGCGTTGCCCGCGACGACGGTTCCGCCGATCGAGGCTTGCAGCATCGGGTCGAGCGTGGAGCCGGACTTCCCGGGCACCCAGCGCTTCGACCCGGAGGTGGTGTCGGCGGGGCCGTAGCGGCCCTCGATGTTCGTGCCCAGCTGGGGCGTCGGCCGCCGCTGGATCGTGTTCCCGCCGCTCTGCTTCGCAGGGGTGCCGTCCTGGCAGAGATTGTGCCATTGCCCCGGGAACCAGGGCATCCCCGTGGTCTGGGAGCCGGTGGAGAACAGTCGCGAGGCGTCGACGTCGGCCGGGCCGTATCCGAGACCTGCCGGGACGCCGCCGATCGGCATGCTCATGAAGGTCGCCGGCCAGTCGGCGGCGTTTTGCGACATCAACGTGGGCGAGCCGTGGGCGTTGACGTTCACGCGACCGTCGAGGTCGACGATGTGGAACGAGAAGTCGAACTGGAGCACGCCGCCGAGGGGCGAGGGACGATCGGGGCAGATGCCGTTGGGCGAATGACCGGTCGCCGCCGTGCCCGAGATCCAGATGCCGTCGGCCACGCCGTCGTTGTCGTTGTCGCAGACGGGCGGCTGAGGGGCCGTGCCGCTGAACGACGGCCGGGGCACCTGCTTGACCTTCGAGTTGTCGAGGTCCACCTGGGCGAGCCAGGCGTTGTCGGCGTCGAAGCCGTCCCACGGCTCGTTCTGGGCGTTCGGGTTGGTCGGATCTTCGATGGTGAACTCACGGCCATTGATGATCACCTCGCAGTCCTTCTTGGGCAGGAGCGGCGACCGGCCGGTGGGCGTGTTGGCAAGGTAGACGGTGATGCGGCCCGACTGTTCCACCGTGCGAAGGATTCGGTAGCTGACGGGGGCGCCGTCGTCGGGTTGCGGCTTGAACGTCAGCACGCGGCCGTTGAGGTCGCACGGGTGCGGCGGCGGCGTCATGGGAGCATTCTGCCAATCCCTCAGGTTCGAGATCTCCGCCTGGAGGATGGCGGGCGACCCTTGGAGCGGGCCGGGCAAGGTCAGTGGCACGACACTGCCGGCCGTCGCCGTCCCCGTCATCAGCTGCGGGCCGTATTTGTCCTGGAGCAGGCTCTGGTGCTGCATGGCCTGCGGCAGCACGGCCTGATCCTTGCGGCCTCGAAGCACGACGAGCAGCGCTTCGTCGAGGATCGCATCGGCCTGGGCTGCGGTGGCGGCCGACGAGGTGGCCACATCGGCGAAGGCGCGGGCCGTGGCCCGGGTGCGGGTGGCCGTGATCAGCAGCAGGGTGCCGATCATGATGAAGAACGTGAGCGCGGTCAGGGAGATGAGCAGGATCGCCCCGCGGCGGTCGGCATGTCGATGGAAGGGAGTCATGGCGTCGCGTCCTGGGACGTTCGGTCAATCGAGCGTCACGGTGTACTGGTCCACGCGCACGAGGTTCTCGAATCCGATCACGTTCATCGTGGCCGGAGCGGTGCCGTCGAGATCGAGGGCGACATAGGCGACGTCGATCTTTGGGCTGGTCGCGTTTTGGGGATCCTGTAGTTCGTTGTTGGTCCACGACGATGTCACCCGCACCCACTTGGGCATCTGGGGAGTGGGGCCCCCGGCGGCCGGCAGCATGAGCACGTAGCCGCAGCCGGGCACGAACTGCTTGCGGACGGCGGCGATGTCGGCCGGAGCCGCGGAGGCAGTCTGCCCTGTCTCGCTCACCGTCGTTCCCGAGACCACGCGGTAGAGTGAGCCGCTCTGCTGCTGGAGTTGCAGCGAGGTGGTCTCTTCGCACTCCTTGCGGAACACGGCGATGCTGAGCACGGCCTCCGCCCCGGCCACGGCGGTGCCGGAGACCGGCGCGAGCATCGCACCCCAGCAGACGCCCGGCCGCGAGAGCCGGTGCCCGGCGACCTGGGCTCCAGACATGACGAAGCCGTTGAGGGGCGTTTCGGTGGCCGAGGCAGGGAACGAGAGGTCGTCTTCGAGCGTGAAGCCGCGGACCTCGTCGATGCGGGTGAGGAATGGCAGCGGTCTGGGCTGCAGGATGGCCGCCGTCGTGCTTGCGATCAGGGTCCGGTTTCGCGGCCGCCGGGACGCAGGATCGATCTGATCTACGATTTCCTCGAAGCCGCGTCCGAAGCCGCAAGCCCGCGTCGAGGACACGAAGATGTCGGAAGTGACGAGCCCGCGGGCGACGCACTCGGCGTATGCGTTGGCCGCAGCGAGGCCCGCCCGATCCTCGACCGACGCCTGGGCGAGCCGCGATCCGGCCGCCGGAAGGACCGAGGCGAGGCTGGCGAGGCCGATCACCAGGATGCCGCAGGCCACGAGGACCTCGAGCAGCGTGATGCCAGCGCGGCGGGACGCGACAGGGAGCGGGCGGTGGCGGTTCATGGCAACCCTCACTTCCCCCCGAGCGTGCCGGCCCGGGCTTTGGCCCGCGCGGCCCGCAGGGCGGCGGCATCGCTGCCGGCCTGCGGCACGTTGAAGGCGACCGACGTCCGGCCGGTCTGAGGGTGCAGCACCACCCAGAAGGCCTTGGGATTGCCGAGCGGCTGTGTGGGGTTGTCGGTGATCCAGTCGCGGGAGGTGACCAGCAGATAGATCGGCTCGGCAGGGCGGATCGGCTGCATGGCTCGCAGGTTGGCGGCCTCGGTCGTCCGCTGCATGACGGCGTCGATCCGCCCGATGGAGTCGTACGCGAACGCGATCGATCCCTTGCCCGCGAGGTTGCCCCAGCCTGGCACGGACGATCCCGTCGCGATGGTCTTCGCGTCGTCCCAGATGTCTGTGGAGTCCTCGCCGATGCCGCTGTACCGCAGGTCGATCGCAGCCCCCTTGGGAAACGACATCACCGACTCACCCTTGTCGGGATAGCAGGTCGCGACGAAAGCAAGCGGCCCCGAGGCCGGCGGCTCCGGGGCGATCGAGTTGGCGGCGGTCTGGCCGTTGGTGGTGCGGAAGGCGATCGTGCCGGTGGAGGACGTGGCGTCGGCTGGAGCGGCCGGGCAGGCGAGCGAGAACCAGGCCGACGGCGGCTGCAGCACCGCGGTTGCCGCCGTTGAGCCGACACCTCCGAACCGGACCCGGTAGGCGTGCTCGAGTTCGGCGGCATCACCGGTCAGCGGAAAGAAGTCGAACTCACTGGCACTGACCTTTCTTGCGGTGCCCGAGATCAGCGGCGGCATGCTCGCGTTGGCCACGGCGATCGTCGCGATGTCCGAGGCCGACGTGCCCGACTCGAGGATGATCGCGGCCCCGACCGACTGGCCGAGAGCCCGCGACTGGGTGGCCATGAAGGCGGACGACAGCGTCTGCGTGGCCTGCCGAATCTGGCCGTCGGCACCGGGGCGGGCACCGGCTACGACGAGGCCGAAGAGCGTGGCGATGATCGCCACGGCGACCAGAAGCTCGACGAGCGTGAAGCCGCGGACCGCGGTCGTGCGGGGCGTCATTTCACGGCCTCCGCGTCAAAGTTCGTGATGTTGTCGGAGGCGAGCGAGCCCTCCGGTGCCGCCATCGTCTCGGTCGGCGTCACCGACCAATTTCCACAGTCGCTGCCGGGAAACGCCGATCCGGCGGTGATGGTGGCCGCCTCTTTGGCACGGTCGAACCCGTATTCGCCGTCCGGCCCCGCCGAGTAGATGAGCGGCCGCATCCCGAGTGCCGGGGTGGGGCGGGCCGATGGGAATGCCTCGAGCTGTCGGGAGCCGTCGAAGAACGTCGCCCCGGAGCCACCGGGCAGTTGCAAGGCTGCCGGCCAGAGGATGAACCCGATCGGGTTGCCCCAGGCGTCCCAGAACTCGAACAGCCCGTCGTCGTCCTTGTCGCCGCGGTCGACGGTCCGCAGTTCGCCGCAGTCGATGCAGTCGGCGATGCCGCCCTGCATGACGATCATGAACAGGCATTCGGCGCCGGCGTAGGAGGCAGCCAAGTCAACCGCAGTCGCCTCGATTTGCGCAGTAGTCGGGTTTGTGCCGCCATTCTTCTGCTTGGCGATTCCGACGAGCACGGCCGCGTAGGTCCGTTGCGGCGCCGTCACCGGCAGCTTGGCGGTGCCCGACACGCTGAGCGGAGTCGTGCCGCTTGCCAGGGCTGCCACGTCGCTCCAGCGATCCGGCAGGTCGCCGGTGATCAGATTCCGGCGGGTATACCAACTTCGGTAGGCCGCCTTCGTCCAGCCGGAGGGGAGTGGTCCAGGCGGCGGAGGCACGATGCGGGCCGCGTAGGTCGCCATCTGCTGCTGGATGATCGCGTCGAGCTTCGAGATCAACAGCCGCGTGGACTGCTTCTTCTGGCTCGATCGCGCGCCCGCCACCGCCGCGCTCACGAGTCCCACGAGCACCACCATGATCGACATCACCACCAGCAGCTCGACGAGGCTGAAGCCGGCGCGGATCCCGGCTGGTGCCGCCGCCGCGGGGCGGGCCGCGACCGAACCGGGATACCGCGGCAGGCGGATCACGACAGATCCTCGATGAGCTTGATCAGCGGCAGGAAGAGGGCGATCACGATGAAGCCCACGGCACCGCCGAGGAAGATGATGAGCAGCGGTTCCATCAGGCTCGTCAGGCTCTCGGTGAGCACCGCCACCTCTTCGTCGTAGGTGTCGGCCACCTTGTAGAGCATCGTGTCGAGCTCGCCCGACTCCTCGCCCACGTCCACCATGTTGATCACCAGGTCGTCCACGACCGGCTTCTTGTAGCGGAGCAGATAGAGCAGGGCCCCGAAGCCCGGCACGAAGAACGTCCAGAACAGGAGCGCCGCCACGTTGAACGGCGGAACGGAGTAGGTCTTGAGCGGCTTCGCGATCGCCTCGCCGTCGCGGATCGAGTCGGACACCTTCTGAAAGAGCCGCTCGAACATCATGTTGCCCGACGTCTCCTTCGTGATGTTGAGCGCCTCGAGGATCGGCACGCCGCTCGCGAGCAGCGTGCCCAGCGTGCGGGCCGAGCGGGAGAGGATGTTCTTCTCCACCAGCTGCCCGAAGATCGGCATCTTGAGCGTGAACAGGTCCCAGCCGAACCGGCCGTAGGGGATCAGCTTGATGCCCTTGATCACGAGGTTGATCCCGAAGGGGATCGCCGGGATCGTGTACCAGTAGTTGGCCACCCACGTGGACACGTCGATCAAAAACTGCGTCATCGCCGGCAGTTCGCTGCCGAAATCGTCGAAGATCTTTTTGAACTGCGGCACGATCTTCAGCATGATGAACGTGAGGATGCCCACCGCGACCGCGACCACCACGATCGGGTAGACGAGCGCCCCCTTCACCTTCCGCCGCAGCGATTCGGCCCGCTCCATGAACTCCGAGAGGCGGCGGAGGATCACCTCGAGCGCACCGCCCGCCTCGCCGGCCCGGATCATGTTGCAGTAGAGGCGGTCGAAGGCCTTGGGGCTCTTCGACATCGCCTCAGAGAGCGTGGAGCCGCCCTCGATCTCGTCGCACACGTCGAGCAGCGAATTGCGGAGGCGGCCCGGCTTCTGCATCTCCGCGAGCAGCTTCAGGCTGCGGAGGATCGGCAGGCCGGCGTCCTGGAGGATCGAGAGCTGCCGCGTGAAGAGCGTGAGCTCCTTGCCCTTCACGCCGCCGATGGCGAACGTCCGCCCCGGCTTCTTGCCCCCGCCGGTCGACTTCCCCGCCTTGGCCTTGGTCGCCTTGAGCTTGGTGACCATGTACCCCATCGAGCGGATCGTGGCCTGGGCCTCGGCCTCGCTCGCCGCGTCGACGGTGTCGCGGATCTCCTTGCCGGTGGAGGCGTCGATCGCTTCGAACATGAACGTGGGCATGGGATCAGGCGTCCAGGATGGTTTCGCGGATCACTTCATCGGCGGTGGTGAGCCCGGCAAAGATGCCTTCCATGCCGGACTCGCGGAGCGTGATCATCCCCGCCCGGCGGGCCGCCTCGCGGAGCTCCTCCGTGGAGGCGTTGCGGATGATCATGTCGCGCATCTCGTCGTTCATGATGAGCAGCTCGTAGATGCCGAGGCGGCCCTTGTAGCCGGTGCGGTTGCACTTCTCGCAGCCCTTGCCGCGGTAGAAGGTCTTGCCCACGAGCTGCTCGCTGGTCATCTCGAGATCCGCGATCACGTCGGCCCCCGGCACGATCTCCTCGCGGCAGCCTGAGCAGATCCGCCGCACCAGCCGCTGGGCGAGGATCGCCTCGACCGTGGCCGTGATCAAGAACGGCGGCACGCCCATGTCGCGGAGCCGGGTGACCGTGGCCGGGGCGTCGTTGGTGTGGAGCGTGGAAAACACCATGTGGCCCGTGAGCGACGCCTGCACCGCGATCTCGGCCGTCTCCACGTCGCGGATCTCGCCCACCAGGATCCGGTCGGGGTCTTGGCGGAGGATCGCCCGCAGGCAGGCGGCGAAGGTGTTGCCGATCTCCGAGTCGATCGGCACCTGCACGATCCCGTCGATGTCGTACTCGACCGGGTCTTCCGTGGTGATCAGCTTGTCTTCGATCTCGTTGAGCTCGCTGAGG
>CAXNJC010000021.1:0-9801 GCA_964202525.1 Pirellulales bacterium | reverse complement strand
ACCTCGGTGACGTCCACCTCGTGCTTCTTGACGAGGTAGAGCAGCAGGTCGAGCGGCCCCGAGAACACGTCGATCGCGACCTTGAACTCCACGACCACCTCGCCGTCTGGGCTGCCCGTAGAATCGGCGCCGAGATTCGGGCCGGACGCCCGCAAGCATAGGGAACTTGCGGCCTCCGCTGAACGCCGGATTCGCAGGTAGACTCGCCCGCATGGACAACGATCGCCTCTGGGCCCCCTGGCGACTCGGCTACGTGCAGCACGGCGCCGCCGCCGCCGAGTCGCTGACCGACGACCTCGCGTGGCGGACGGGTGCCGACCGCGACTGTTTCCTGTGCCGGGCCGCGGCCGTCGATCGGGGCCTGTTCCGCGATCTGGGCGTGCTGGAGCGGACGCCTCTGGCGCTCGTGATCACCAACCGGTATCCCTACGCGAACGGACACCTCCTCGTGGCCCCGCTCGATCACCGGGCGAACCTCGCCGACCTCGGCGACGACGGGCTGCTCGATCTCCAGCGGCTGATCGTGGCGTGGTGCGGGCGAATGACGCGGTCGATGCAGGCGCACGGCTTCAACGTGGGGCTGAACCTCGGCGCGGTCGCGGGGGCGGGCGTGCCCGGCCATCTCCACTGGCACGTCGTGCCGCGCTGGCCGGGAGACGTCAACTTCATGCCGGCGATCGCCGGCGTGCGGGTGCTGCCGCAGTCGCTCGACGCACTCTGGGAGCAGCTCACCCGGGCCGCCGCGGAGGACGCTGCATGACCGCCGACGAGCCCGACTGGAGCCAGCCCGACTGGCGGACCCGCGAGAGCCTGCTTCTCGCCCCCTGGGCGATGCACGCGGTCGACTCGGCGGGCCGCGTCCATCCCGAACCGCCGCACCAGTTCCGCAGCCCCTACCAGCGGGACCGCGACCGGATCGTGCACTCGGCGGCGTTCCGCCGGCTGGCGCACAAGACGCAGGTGTTCACCGGCTACCACGGCGACTACCACCGCAGCCGGCTCACGCACACGCTCGAGGTCACGAGCATCGCCCGCACGCTCGCCCGGGCGCTGTGCCTCAACGAAGACCTCGTCGAGACGCTCGCCCTCGGCCACGACATCGGCCACCCTCCGCTCGGCCACGCCGGCGAGGACACGCTCGCGCAGCTCCTCCGCGACGACGGCGGCTTCAACCACAATGCCCAGGCGCTGCGGATCATGGAGCTGCTCGAGACCCGCTACCCCACCTTCCCCGGTCTCAACCTCTCGCGGGAGGTGCTCGACGCCCAGGCGACGCGGAAGAAGGACGGCACCGCGCCGGCGCCGGTGCTGGAGGCCCAGGTGGTGGATGCCGCCGACTCGATCGCCTACGACACGCACGACGCCGACGACGCCATCGAGCTCGGCCTGGTGACGCTCGACGAGCTCTGTGAGCTGCCGCTGGTGGCCGACGCCGCCGCCCGGGTGGCGAAGCGGTACGGCCCGCTCGCCGGCATCGAGGCCCGTCGGGCCGTCCTCCACGAGCTGGTCGATTTCCAGGTGGCCGAACTGATCCACGAGACGAGGTCGACGATCCACGCCCTGGGGATCGACTCCGCGGCCCGGGTCCGCCAGGTGTTCCGCGGCGGCGACGGCCAGCCCGGCCGCCGCGTCGTGACCCATGCCCCGGCCATCGCCGCCGGCAAGCGCGAGCTCGAGCGGTTCCTGTTCGACCGCGTCTACCGCAGCCCGCGTGTGCTGGGGATGCGGGTTCCCGCCCAGCAGAAGCTCACGGACCTCTTCGAGTGGTATGCCGCCCATCCGGAGGCGCTGCCCGCGGGCTTCCGGCTGCGGGTGGAGTCGTGCGGCCTGCGGCGGAGCGTGGCCGACTACATCGCGGGCATGACGGACAGGTTCCTCGAGTTCGACCATCGCCGGCGGATCGCGGCCCCATGAGCGGGCCACCGATGGGCTCGATCCGGGGCCGGTGGTAGGATCGCGGGGTCATTTGCCTCCACCTCTGTCCCGCAAATCGGCCATGGCCCTGCTCGTCCTCCGCGCGCTGTTCGTGATGGTGTCGGTGGGCATCGCCGTGCTCATCTTCCGCTCGCAGGTGGCGCAGGCGTCGTCGGCCTGGGAGCCCTGGGTCGTGCTCATCGGCATGGTCGCGCTCACGCTTGCGGTGATCGGCATCGACATCTCGATCCGCCGCAAGGACCTCACGGTGATCACGGCGGTCTACTTCGGCCTCGTGATCGGCGCCTTCCTGACCTACGTCTCGATGCTGGCGCTCACGCCGATCCTCCCCATCGACCCCGACAGCCCGTTCCGCACCTGGCTGCCGCTGATCCTCGGCAGCATCCTCTGCTACATCTGCACGAGCCTCCTGCTCCAGACCCGCGACGAGTTCCGCTTCATCCTCCCCTACGTCGAGTTCGCCCGCGACGTCCGCGGCCTGCGGCCGAACGTGCTCGACACCACCGCGATCGTCGACGGCCGGATCGCCGACCTCGCCGAGGCCGGCGTGTTCGAGAGCCGCTTCGTGGTGCCGTCGTTCGTGCTCGACGACCTGCAGACGTCCGCGGAGTCGGCCGACCGCCAGCGGCGGACCCGCGGCCGCCGCGGCCTCGACGTGCTGGCCCGGCTCCGCGCCAACGAGACGATCGACATCGACGTGATCTCCCCGCGGGAGGAGTCGCACGACGACGTCTCGCTCGAGACCCGCGTGATCGACCTGGCCCGCGAGCTCGGCGGCCGCGTGATCACGATCGACGCGAGCGCCGCGAAGCTCGCCGGCGTCCGCTCCGTGCCCGCGATCAACGTCAACGACGTGTCGGTCGCGCTCAAGCCCACCTTCGTGCCCGGCGACGCCCTGAGCGTGCGGCTCGTGAAGCAGGGCGAGGAGCCGGACCAGGGCGTCGGCTACCTCGAGGACGGCACGATGGTGGTGGTCGAGAACGGCCGCGACCGGATCGGCAGCACGGTGCGAGCGAGCGTGACGAGCACGCTCCAGACCTCCGCCGGCCGGCTCGTGTTCGCCAGGCCGGCATGAGGACCCCGCCACCCCACTCCAGCCTCACCGCGCCGCCGGCAGGGCCCGCGTGGCACCGGTCGTGATCCCGCCGTCCACGAGCAGCGTCTGGCCGGTGATGTAGCCGCTGGCATCGGACGCGAGAAACACGATCGCACCGTCGAGATCGTCGGGACGGCCGGGCCGCCGCAGGGGGATCCGGTCGACCAGGTAGGCGAGCCAGGCCTCGTCGCGGTAGAGCACGTCGTTCTGCGCCGTGCGAAACCAGCCAGGGGCCAGGCAGTTGACGGTGATGCCGTGCGGCCCGAACTCGTCGGCGAGGCTCATCGTCAGCTGCTTCACGCCGCCCCGGCTCGCCGTGTAGGGCGCGAGCCCGGCATACCCGAACACGCTCGTCACGCTGCCCACGTTCACGATCCGGCCACGGCCGCCGGGTAGCATCTGCCGGGCGATGGCCTGCGTCATGAAGAACGTGCCCCGCAGGTTCGTGTCGAGCACGGTGTTCCAGTCGTCCCAGGTCACGTCGAGGGCAGGCTTGCGGACGTTGCAGCCGGCGTTGTTGACGAGCACATCGATCGGGCCCTCCGCGACGGCGGCGGCCGCGGCAGACTGGATGCTCGCCTGGTCGCGAAGGTCGAGCGCGACAGGGGTCACGGTACGGCCGAGGTCCCTCAGCTCGCGGCATGGGTCTGTGAGCGCGTCGACCGAGCGGGCGGTGACCACGAGGTTCGCGCCGGCCCGCGCGAGAGCCCTCGCCATCTGCAGGCCGAGCCCGCGGCTTGCGCCCGTCACCAGGGCGGTGCGGCCGGTGAGATCGAAGAGTGACACGTCGGTCATGCGAATCCTCCCTCGGGACAGAGCACCACCTTCACCACACCCGGCTCTCCGCGGCGAAGCCGCTCGAACCATGCCGGCCCCGCGGCGAGCGGCGCCACCGTCGAGACGAACCCCGTGAGGTCGACGGCGCCGCTCGCCGCCAGCCGGATCGCCTCCGGATACGAGCCGGCCGACGCACACGACCCCTGCAGCCGCAGCTGCCGCGTGACGACGGCCTGCAGCGGCAACTCGATCGTCGGCGACACGTTGCCCACGAGCACGACCGTCCCGCCCCTGCCTGTGGCGGCCACCGCCGTCGCCACCGAGTCGCTCGTGCCCACGGCCTCGATCACAAGGTCGGCGCCGTCGTCGCCGGGCGTCGCGCTCGCCCAGGCCGCGGCCAGCCGACCCACGTCCGGCCGGTCGGCCACGAACACCTCCGCGGCCCCCATCCCACGCGCGCGGTCGAGCCGTGCGGTCACGACGTCGATCGCCGCCACCCGGCGCACGCCCCGCGCCACGAGCGCCGCCACCGCCGCCAGCCCGATCGTGCCCGCGCCCACGACCACCGCCGACCGCGTCGCCGGGCCGGCGGCGCCGAGCGTGGCGGCATGCAGCGCGATCGTGAGCGGCTCGAGCAACGCCGCCGTCACGAAGTCGAGCCCGGGTGGAAGCGGATGCAGGCAGCGGCGGGGCACGGCCACGAACTCCGCGAAGCAGCCATGACGCCGGTAGTCGCCGCACGCCACGCCGAGCACCTGTCGGCGGGAGCAGAGGTTCTCATGGCCGGCCGCGCAGCGGGCACACGCTCCGCAGAACACGGTGGAGTCGATCGCCACCCGCGTGCCGACCTCGAGCCCGGTCACGCCCGCGCCCATCGCCACGACCGTACCGGCCGCCTCGTGACCCATCACGAGGGGCGGGATCCGTCGGCCGGTCGCACCAGTGAAGCCGTGCACGTCGCTGCCGCAGATCCCGCAGGCTGCCACCCGCACGAGGACCTCGTCGGGGGCCGGCACGGGATCGTCGACCTCGGCGAGCGACAGCTCGCCGGGCGCGGTGAGGAGAAGGGCCTGCATGGCCCCCGTAGGCTACGCTACGGGCTGGCTCGCAGGGAGCGCCTCGCGGCGCCGCCGATGGAATCACTGAACCTCGTGCTCGTCGTTGCCGCAGGCGTCATGGCGCTCGTCGCCGCGGTCGTGTGGGCGAAGGTCCATCCCTTCGTGGCCCTGCTGGCGGCGGCGATCGGTGTCGGCCTCGCGGCGGGCATGCCGCCCGACAAGGTGATCGCCTCGATCAGCGGCGGCATGGGATCCACGCTCGGCTTCGTGGCCGTGGTGGTGGGCCTGGGCTCCATGTTTGGCGCGATGCTCGAGGAGTCGGGCGGTGCGGAACGGCTCGCCGGCGGCCTGATCGCCGTCGTCGGCCCGGCCCGCACCTGGATCGCCCTCGCGGCAATAGGGTTTCTCGTCTGCATCCCGGTGTTCCTCGACGTAGCGCTCGTGATGCTGCTTCCGCTGGCGGCGGCCGCCGCCCGCCGTGCCGGCACGGGGATCACGACATTCGCCTTCCCGATGCTCGCCGGCATGGCCGTGACCCACGCCTTCGTGCCGCCCACGCCCGGCCCTACGGCCGTGGCCCAGCTGCTCGACGCCGATCTCGGCTGGGTGATCGCGGTGGGGATCGCCGCCGGCGTGCCCACGCTCGCGGTGGCGGCGGTGATCGGCGTGCGGGTGCTCGCGCCCCTGGCGCCAGGAAGGCTGATCGCGGAGCAGCCCGCGTCCGCGGCGGCTCCGCGGTTGGCCGTGTGGCGGCCGCCGCACCTTGGCGTCGTGATCGCGCTGCTCGCGCTGCCGCTGATATTGATCGTGGGCGACACGGCCGCCCGCACGTCCTTCGGCGACGGCCCGGCGACCCGCTGGCTCGCGCTCGTGGGCCATCCCTTCACCGCACTCCTGCTGGCCACGCTCGCAGCGTTCTGGTTTCTCGGAATCCGCCTCGGCATGCCCGCCGCCGAGGTGCAGCGGATCGCGGAGCGGTCGCTCGAGCCGGCCGGCACGATCCTGCTCGTGACCGGTGCGGGGGGCGTGTTCAAGCAGGTGCTCGTCGACTCCGGCGCCGGCAAGGCCGTGGCCGAGTCGCTCGTCGGGGCCGCCCTGCCGCCACTGGTGATCGCGTGGCTCGTGGCCGCGATCATCCGCCTGCTGCAAGGCTCTGCGACCGTGGCCATGATCACCGCCGCCGGGCTCGTCGCGCCGCTCGTGGCGACCGCCGACCGCCCGGAGCCGTTTCCCGCACTGATGACCATCGCCATTGCGGCCGGCGGCACGATCGCCTCGCATGTCAACGACTCCGGCTTCTGGCTGGTGTGCCGGTTCCTGGGGCTTTCGGTCCGCGACGCGCTCCGGACGTGGACGGTGCTCGAGACGGTGATCGCAGTGACGGGGCTCGTGTTCGTGCTCCTGATCGCCGGCGTCGCCGGGGCTGCGGCGCCCGGGGAGCCGCCCGGGCTCGTGATCTACCGCGAGCACTGCGTCCGCTGCCACGGGGACGCGGGCGTCGGCACGCCCGACGTGCCGGCCCCGCTGGTCGGCGACCGCTCCGTGAACCAGCTCGCCGCCTACGTCGACGAGACCATGCCCGAGGACGATCCCACGAGCGTCACGGGCGAGGCCGCGCGGCAGGTCGCGGCCTACATCCACGAAACCTTCTACTCGGCCGTCGCCCGCGATCGCAACCGGCCCGCCCGCGCCGACCTGCAGCGGCTCACGGTCGGCCAGCATCAGAGCGTGCTCGCTGACGTGGTCGGCAGCTTCCGCGCGTTGCCGCCCCCCGTCGACGACGCCCGCGGCCTCGAGGGCGAGTACTTCCAGACCCGCGACTTCAACCGCAAGCGGGGTTTCGTCTTCGAGCGGATCGACCCGGGAGTCGCCTTCGAGTTCGGACTCGAGGGCCCGGCCCCCGGACGGATCGAGCCCGATCGCTTCGCCATCCGCTGGACCGGGTCGATCGTGCCCGTCGAGACCGGCTGGCACGACTTCGTGGTCCACACCGATCACTCCGCCCGCCTGTGGATCAACGCCGACGAGGGCCAGCCGGCGACCATCGACGCCTACGTGAAGTCGGGGGACGGCACCGAGCATCGCGGCCGCGTGTTCCTGCTCGGCGGGCGGCCCCATCCGCTGCGACTCGAGTTCTCCAAGGCCAACCAGGGCGTGGACAAGAAGGAGAACGAGAAGGAATCGCCCGCGTCGATCCGTCTGCTCTGGAAGCCGCCGTTCGGCTCCCTCGAGACCATTCCCGAGCGGGTGCTGGTGCCGGCGGAGTCGCCGCCGGTGTTCGCGGCCACGACTCCCTTCCCGCCGGACGACCGGTCGCTGGGATACGACCGTGGCACGGGCGTGTCGGCCGAGTGGTTCTCCGCCGCCACCGCCGCAGCCATCGAGACCTCCGACCACGTGCTCGACCGGCTCGAGACGCTGGCCCACGTGGGCCGCGACATCCCCGACCGCGAGGCCCGGCTGCGGGCGTTCGCGGCCGAGTTCGCGGAGCGGGCTTTCCGTCGTCCGCTCTCCGCCGACCAGCGAGCGCTCGTCGTCGACCGTCCCTTCGCCGACGCGCCCGACCTCGACACGGCGCTCCGCCGCTCGCTCCTCGTCACGCTCGGCTCGCCCCGATTCCTGTTCCGCGAGTCGCCGGCCGATGCCGACCCGTTCGCCACGGCCGCCCGGCTGTCGTTCGGGCTCTGGGATTCGATTCCCGACCGGCCGCTCGCGGAGGCGGCGGCCCGCGGGCAGCTCGCCACCCCCGCGGAGGTCCGCGGGCAGGCGGAGCGGATGCTGGCCGACCGGCGCACGACCGCCAAGCTCCGCGCGTTTCTGCTGGCGTGGCTCCGCGTCGACCTCGGCCCGGAGATCGCCAAGGATCCGGCCCGTCACCCCGAGTTCACGCCCGAGGTGGCGGCCGATCTGCGGACGAGCCTCGAGCTGATGCTCGACGACGTGCTGCGCGAGGGGGGCGACTTCCGCCGGTTGTTCACCGCGGAGGAGGTGCACCTCAACGGCCGCCTCGCGCCGCTGTACGGCGTCGCCCTGCCGCCCGACGCGGCATTCACCGCCGTGCGGCTCGATGAGGGCCGCCGCGGCGGGGTGCTCTCGCATCCATACCTGATGAGCGTGCTCTCCTACCCAGCCTCTTCGTCGCCGATCCATCGCGGCGTGTTCCTCGCGCGGAGCATCCTCGGCAACGTGCTCAAGCCGCCGAAGCAGGCGATCGCCCCGCTCGCGGCCGACCAGGCTCCCGACCTCACCACCCGCGAGCGGGTCGCGGCCCAGACGGCCGCGATCGCCTGCCAGTCGTGCCACACCATGATCAATCCGCTCGGCTTTGCGCTCGAGGAGTTCGACGCCATCGGCCGGCACCGCACCGTCGAGCCGGCCGGGGGCGTGGAGAAGCCGATCAATGCCTCGGGCTCGTATCTCCCGCGGGACGGGGCGACGGCGGCGTTCCAGGGCGCGAAGGAACTCGGCGCCTGGTGCGCGACGAGCCGCGACGCCCAGGAAGCGTTTGTCCAGGCCCTGTTCCACGCCCTGGTCAAGCAGCCCGCCCGGCCCTGGGGGCCCGACACGCTCGACCGGTTGCGGGAGTCGTTCGCGGCCGGCGGGTTCGATATCCGCGGGCTGATGGTCGATATCATGGAGGTGGCGGCCTTCCCGCCGGAGTCTCCGCGATGACGCCCGCCTCGCTCTCCCGCCGCGACCTGCTCCGCCGACTCGGCGTGGGTTCGGCGGTGCTGCCGTTTCTGGGCAACCTCCCCAGTCTGGCCGCTGCTCCGACGCCGCCGAAGCGGCGGCTGGTGATCGTGTTCAGTCCCGACGGCGTGGTGAAGAAGAACTTCTGGCCGGCGGCGGGGCCGCTGGCCGACCGCGACCTGCCGCGGATCCTCGCCCCGTTCGACCAGTTCAAGGATCGCCTGCTCACGCTCAAGGGCGTGAACAACAGCGTCCGCGGCGATGGCGACGACCACATGCGGGGCATGGGCTGCCTGCTCACCGGCATCGAGCTGTTTCCCGGCAACATCCAGGGAGGCGGAGCGTCGCCGGCGGGCTGGGCCAGCGGCATCTCGATCGACCAGGAGATTCGGCGGCACCTCCAGGCGTCGCCCGACACGCACACCCGCTTCGGGTCGCTGGAGTTCGGCGTGCTCGTGCCCAACAAGGCCGACACCTGGACGCGCATGGTCTACGCCGGCCCGAACAAACCCGTAGCGCCGATCGACGATCCCTACCAGATGTTCGCGAAGCTCTACGGCGAGACGAAGGATCGCGAGAGCATGCGGAGCATCCTCGACGAGGTCCACGAGGATCTGGCGAAACTGGCGGCCGCGCTCCCCGTCGAGGACCGCCGGATCCTGGAAGAGCACACGGCGCTCGTCCGCGGCCTCGAGCGAGATCTGGCCGCGGAGCCCGCCGCAACGCGGCACGCGGTGCCGGTGCTCGAGCAAGGGGTCGTCGAGCAGAACGACCAGATGCCGCGCATCAGCCGGATGCAGATCGAGCTCATGGTCTCGGCGCTCGCCGCCGACTTCACCCGCGTCGCCACCCTGCAGTACACCAACTCCGTCGGCCAGCCCCACATGAAGTGGATCGGCGTCGACGAGGCCCAGCACGAGCTCTCCCACGAGCCCAACTCCAACGCGTCGGCACAGGAGAAGCTCACGAAGATCAACGCCTGGTACGCGGGCGAGATCGCCCATCTCGCCGGGCGGCTCGCCGAAACGCCCGAACCGGGCGGCGGCGGCTCGCTCCTCGACCACACGACGATCCTCTGGACCAACGAGCTCGGCGAGGGCAACTCGCACTCCCAGGACGACATCCCGTGGGTGCTCGTCGGCGGCGGGCTCGGGTTCACGACCGGCCGGGCCGTCGAGTTTCCCGGCGTGCCGCATAACCGGCTGCTGCTCGCACTCGCCCACGCGCTGGGCCACACCGGCCTCG
>CAXNJC010000020.1:0-9843 GCA_964202525.1 Pirellulales bacterium | reverse complement strand
GGACCGCGAATCGATCGCCGGGCGGCGGCCGGCCGTGCGGCCGCGCGGCCAGCGGCTATCATCCGGGGTTCGCGGCCCGCCGTGCGCGGGCCCGCCGCAGTCTCGCGTTTCCCGGGCAAACGGGCCGTGATCCCCATGAAAGTCCTCGTCACCGGCGGTGCCGGTTTCATCGGCAGCCACATCGTCGACTCCCTGCTCGCCGACGGCCACGCCGTGGCGGTGCTCGACGACCTCTCGAGCGGCTCCCGCGACAACCTGCCGCCCGGCGTGCCGCTCCACGTGGCCGACATCGTCGACACGGCCGCGGTCGCCCGCGTGCTCGCCGCGGAGCGGCCCGACGCCGTCTGCCACCAGGCCGCGCAGATGTCGGTGAGCCGGTCGGTGCGCGAGCCGCTGTTCGACGCCCAGGTGAACTGCCTCGGCCTGATCAACGTGCTCGACGCGGCCGTCGCCGAGGGCTGCCGGCGGGTGGTGTTCGCGTCGAGCGGCGGCGTGCTCTACGGCGATGTCACCGTGCCCGCCCCGGAGTCGACGCCGGCCAACCCGGTGAGCCCGTACGGGATCACGAAATGGGTGGGCGAACGCTACCTCGCCTTCTACGCGGCCGAACACGGCCTCACAGCGGTGGCCCTCCGCTATTCCAACGTCTACGGCCCGCGGCAGAACCCGCACGGCGAGGCGGGTGTGGTGGCGATCTTCTGCAAGAAGCTGCTCGCCGGCACGGCCGCGACGATCAACGGCGACGGACGCTACGTCCGCGACTACGTCTACGGCCCCGACGTGGCGCGGGCCAACGTGCTCGCGCTGTCGGCGACCGACCGCTGCTCCCCCGGCACGCTCACGAGCCTCAACATCGGCACCGGCATCGGCACCGACGTGGTCGAACTCGAGGCCCTGATCCGCCCGGCCGTCGTGGCGGCTGCCCGGGACCGCGGCCGCTCCGCGGAGCCGCTCGCGCCCGTCCACGGCCCGGCCCGGCCCGGCGACCTGCGGAGCAACCTCGTGGACGCGACCCGTGCCGGCGAGGTGCTCGGCTGGCGGCCCACGATGCCGCTCGCCGACGGGATCGCGGCCACGGCCGCGTGGTTCGCCGACCGCGCCTGATGGCCGCGGGCCGCGGGCAATTCGCCGTTTCCCGACGGTCCGGCGGCTGCTACCGTCCCCCGCCCATGACCGCCCCCGCCACAGCCCCGTGCCCGGACCGCACCGCCCTGATCTGCGGCATCGGCGGCCAGGACGGCGCCTATCTCGCCAGCCATCTCCTCGGCCTCGGCTACACCGTGGTGGGTACCAGCCGCGACGCCCAGGCCGGCCGGTTCACGGGCCTCGAACGGCTCGGCATCCGCGACCGCGTGACGCTGATGTCGATGTCGCTGGTCGACTTCCGCTCGACGTTCCAGGTGCTCAAGCGCTCGAATCCGGACGAGATCTACAACCTCGCCGGCCAGTCGTCGGTGGGCCTGTCGTTCGATCAGCCGGTGGAGACCTTCGAGAGCATCGTGGTCGGCACGATCAACCTCCTCGAGGCGATCCGCCTGCTGGGCACACCGATCCGGCTGTACAACGCCGGCAGTTCCGAGATGTTCGGCAATGCCGGCGACGAGCCGGCCGGCGAACGGACGGTGCTCAGGCCCCGCAGCCCCTACGGCATCGCCAAGGCGACGTCGTTCTGGCAGATCGCCCAGTACCGCGAGGCCTACGGTCTGCGGGCCGCCACGGGCATCCTCTTCAACCACGAAAGCCCGCTGCGTCCGGAGCGGTTCGTGACCCAGAAGATCGTCGCGGCCGCCTGCCGAATCGCCCGGGGCGAGCAGCAGACGCTGTCGCTCGGCGATCTCTCGGTGCACCGCGACTGGGGCTGGGCCCCGGAGTACGTCGTGGCCATGCACCGCATGCTGCAGCTCGAGGTGCTTGAAGACCTCGTCATCGCCACCGGCCACACGCACTCGCTCGAGGAGTTCGTCGAAACCGCCTTCGCGGCGGTCGGGCTCGACTGGCGGCGGCACGTCGTCCGGGATCCGAGGCTCGTGCGGCCCACCGAAATCGACCGCGGCCGCGCCGACACCCGGCGGGCGTCGGAGGTGATCGGCTGGACCGCCCGCCACGCCATGCCCGACGTGGTGCGAATGATGGTGGAGGCCCGGCTCGCCGACCAGCCGGCCACCCGCCGGGCCGCCTGACGTCGTCGCGTCAGTCGGCGGCGAGTCCGTCGATCGCGCCCGCCGCGATCCGCCGCGAGAGCGCGGCCGACTCGAGATACAGCGGGAACGCATGCCGCTTGCCCACGATCGCCGCGGCGTCGGTGGCCGAGTATTCCACCCCACCGGGAAGCCACCGTCGCGGCATGCCGACCGAGCCGAGGGCGTCGATCTTCCCGCCCGGCTCGAGATGCGGAAACATCTTCAAGGCCAGGTCGCTGGAGTTGATCAGGAGCGTGAGCCGGTCGATGCCGGCGGCGGCCGGCGCGAACACGCCGCGCGGCGAGAGGGCGTCGTGCCGCACCGCCGGCGCCACGAGCACCAGATGCGTGCGGCCCGGCCGGCCGACCCAGGGATTCACGGCAGCGGAGAGATCGCCGTCGGCCTCGACGAGGTCCTCGATCGCACCGACGGCGATCGTGCCGCCGAAGCTGTAGCCGACCAGCGCCACCGGCTGCCCGGGATCGACCTGCCCGAGCAGCCGCGCCAGGTAGTGGCCGTCGACGAACGAGCGGCGGAAGTTGTTGCGGCTCGAGGGGATGAGCCGCCCCTGCTGCTGGCTGGGCCACGAGAACACGACCACGCGGGGTGGGACCCCCTGCGGACAAACCCCCCAGAGCCGGCGGGCGAGCAGGACCCCCTGCGACTTCGCGTCGGCCTGCTCGTAGCGGTTGCCGTGAATGAAGAACACCAGCGGTCGATCGGCGTCGGCGAGCAGTTCGTCGGCGGAACTCGCCTGCCACGCGCCGCCGCACCGCCTTTCGACGTCGAACGACGCCTGGGCCGGCAGGCGGCAGATGGCGGGCAGCCGCCTCGTGCTCACGACCCACACGTCGGGCTCGGGGCAGGCCGGGCAGGCGGCCGGATCACCGGTCACCGCCGCGGCCTCGGCGGACGCCCGCGTCGGGGCGAGTCCCGCAAGCAGGAGCGCCACGAACAGCAACGAGCGGCAGGCGGGGAGGTCGTTCATCGCGATCGGGAACCCGGTGGCGGGAGTCATGGGAGTGGTGTTCATCAGGACGAGAGATATGTTGCCGCCGGCCGGTGCGCTGCAACTCTAGCACCGGATGCCGCACCATCTTTCGCAGTCCTCACGAGTGAATCGTGCCGCTGTGACCGGCACCACCGCTGACGTCGGCATGACCGGACGCCGGCGGCGGAAAAAATCGGTGGCTCACCCGTCCGCGCCGCAACCATGAGGTACGGTTCCGGTGGCGTCGTCGGCGACGACGCTGCACGCGGTGCCCCCGACCGCCTGCCCCTTCGGCTCCGCAGATGGAGATCGCGTCATGACTCGTGCCTTGTTGCTGGCGACGGCGGTGATGAGCCTCGCGGCGGCCCCTGGCTGCAGCAGCTGCCTCGGTGGCGGCAACAGCTGCCGCCGGCCGTCGTTCATGGAGTTCCGCTCGTGCGGATCACCGGCAGCCGCCCCGTGCGGCGCGGCGGCTCCGGCGTGCGCTCCGGTGTGCGAGCCGGCCTGCGGGCCGGCCTGCGAGTCGGCCGCGCCCTGCTGCGAGGGCGGCATGGACGGGTCGATGTCGGCGCCGGTCATGGGCCAGCCGGGCACGTTCAGCTGACCGCTGCCGTCGGCGTGCACCGTCCGGAGGGGACGGCACGCCGGTCAAATCGCTCTCCCTCCGGTGACGCGCCGTTCTCGCCGGCCACGCGTCGGGCAAGCGGCACGCTGTGTGTTCGCTCCCGATTCGAACGGCCCGTCACCGGGGGGAGATCGCGTTTCCGGGCGGTATACTCGTGGCTCCGTTTCCGTCCGGAGCCGTCATGTTCGAGTCGCTGTCCGCGTCGCTCTCCTCCGCCATCAACTCGCTCCGCGGCCGCGGCAAGCTGACCGAGGCCAACATGCGGGAGGGCCTCGCCGCGGTGCGAACCGCGCTGCTCGAGGCCGACGTGGCCTACGACGTGGCCGACGGCTTCCTGACGCGGGTCGTCGACGGGGCGGTCGGCGGCAAGGTGCTCGAGTCGCTCGACCCCACCCAGCAGCTCGTCGGGATCGTGCATCAGGAGCTCGTCGGCCTGATGGGGCCGGTGGACCACTCGCTCCACCTGCAGAGCGGCACGACCACGGTCCTGATGCTGTGTGGCCTGCAGGGCTCGGGCAAGACCACGTCCTGCGCGAAGCTCGCCCGGCGGATCAAGGAGCAGGGCAGGGGCGTGATGCTCGTGGCGGCCGACCTGCAGCGGCCCGCCGCCATCGAGCAGCTCGCGGTGCTCGGGCGGCAGCTTGGCATTCCCGTCCACACGCCGGCCGACATGCCCGCCGGGGGTACCGACCCGGTCGCCGTCTGCAACGCCGGCGTCGCGCGGGCCCGGAAGGAGAACGTGTCGGTCGTGATCCTCGACACCGCCGGCCGGCTGGCGATCGACGAGGAGCTGATGCAGGAACTGGCCCGGATCGACCGCACGGTCGGTCCCGACCAGGTCTACCTCGTGGTCGACGCGATGACCGGCCAGGACGCCGTGAAGAGCGCCAAGGCCTTCCACGACGCCCTCGAGCTCGACGGCATCGTCATGACGAAGCTCGACGGCGACGCCCGCGGCGGGGCGGCGCTGTCGGTGAAGAGCGTGACGGGCGTGCCGATCAAGTTCATCGGCACCGGTGAGCAGATCGATGCCCTCGAGGATTTCCATCCCGAGCGGATGGCGGGGCGGATCCTCGGGATGGGCGACGTGGTCTCGCTCGTCGAGGAGGCGCAGCGAAAGTTCGACCAGGAGGAGATGAAGCGGCAGGAGGAGCGGCTGAAGGCGGGCGAGTTCACGCTCGACGACTTCAAGAAGATGCTCCTCCAGACCCGCCGCCTGGGGCCGCTCGGCAAGGTTTTGGGGATGATTCCGGGCATGGGCGGCATGCAGGAGATGCTCGGCGGCGCCGACCTCGAGAAGGACATGAACCGGCTGTTCGGGATCATCGACTCGATGACGCCCGACGAGCGGCGGAACCCGTCGCGGATCGTCGACCAGGCGCGGCGGCGGCGGATCGCCGCGGGTGCCGGTGTCGAACTCCAGGAGGTGAGCGACCTGGTCAAGCAGTTCGACGGCATGGCATCGATGATGAAGGGCATGGCAGGCCTGGGGATGCGCGAGCGGATGCAGCAGGTGCAGCGGCTCCAGGCCCAGCTCCAGAATCCCAACGCCCGGATCGCGAAGCCCAAGGGCGACACGGGCAAGCGGCTCACGGCCGACGAGCGGCGGAAGCTCAAGAAGCAGCGGGACAAGGACGCCCGCCGCAAGCGTCGCGACGGCAAGGACTGACCGAACCGACGGGCAACCGCCCGCGTGGCGACCGTCCCCTCTCGAGCCGCGCACCACGGCAGCCCCCCGCCGGGAGGCACGCGCAGGAGCCGGGAGATTTGTGCCTCGCCGGACGCGCTCGGTGCCGTTGGGGCAGTGAAATCACCAATCCCCCGGCGACGAGCATGCCTTCCGGCGGGGGGCGGGTGACTCGATCGCCCGGCGCACCGCCACCGAGATTCCGCGCGAAAAATGCCGAAAACAGGGGGAGCCGGGGCCGGCCTTGGGTTCCGCCGAAGCCCGGATACCATAGGGGGCTCGACGCTCCCTGAGCATCCCTTGGCTTTCCTGGAGATTCCCGACCGTGGCTGTGGCGATTCGAATGAAGCGGATGGGCCGGAAGAACCGCGAGTACTACCGCATCTGCGCGACCGACCGGCGGAGCCCTCGCGACGGTCGCGTGATCGAGGAGCTCGGCACCTACGACCCCCACGTGTCGGAGACCGACGCCCGATGCACGCTCAACGGCCCGCGGGTCGACTACTGGCTGTCGGTGGGCGCTCAGCCGAGCGACGCCGTCCGCGTGCTGATTCGGAAGTACGGCTCCAACGGTACCCATCTCAAGCAGATGGAGGCGGCCCGTGCCAAGCTCGCGCTGCCGCGCATCATCCCCGAGCCGGGTGAGCCCGCCTACGTCCCCGCGCCGAAGCCCGATCCCACGGCCGAGGCTCCGGTGGCGGAGGCGACCGCGACGGCCGAGGCGGAGCCGGTCGCCGAGGCGGCTGCGGAAGCCGTTGCCGAGGCCCCTGCCGAAGAGCCGAAGGCCGAGTGAGCCAGAGTCGCCCGAAGGCCGGCCCGGCCGGTGCTCGGACGCCCGTTTTGCACGTCTTGCCGTCATGCGCATCGACATCGTCACGCTCTTTCCCGAGATGTTCACGAGCTTCCTCGACGGAAGCCTCCTCGGGGCAGCGCGCCGCAGTGGCCTGATCGACGTGCGGGTCACCAACATCCGCGACTTTGCCGAGGGCGTGCACCGCCAGGTGGACGACCGGCCGTTCGGCGGTGGTCCCGGCATGCTGCTCATGCCCGGGCCCGTCGTGTCGTGCGTGGAGTCGGTCCGCGGCGACGCCCCCGTCTGCCGGACGATTCTCCTCGCGCCCGCCGGCCGACGTCTCAACCAGGCCCTGGTGGAGGAGCTCGCCGGCCTCGAGAGGATCGTGCTCGTGTGCGGCCGCTACGAGGGCTTTGATGCGCGGATCGAGCGGACGCTCGGTGCCGAGACGCTCTCCATCGGCGACTACGTGCTGTCGGGGGGCGAGGTCGCGGCCATGGTCGTGGTCGACGCCGTCGCCCGCCTGCTGCCGGGCGTGCTCGGCCACGAGGAGAGCGCCGGTCAGGATTCGTTCTCGGGAGCCGATCGGCTCGTCGAGGGCCCCCAGTACACCCGGCCGCGCGAGTTCCGCGGACTGGCCGTTCCCGAGGTCCTGCTCTCGGGCGACCACGGGCGGATCGCCTCCTGGCGTCGCGAGCAGGCCGTCGCGGCGACGGCCGAACGCGGTCGACTGCACACCGTTTGCACACCGAGCCACTCGTAAGAAGAAAAAGGAGCCCCCCGTGAGTCGCAAGTTGCTTGCCGCCGTCGAGGCCTCGAGCCTCAAGCCCGAGGTCGCCACGTTCGAGATCGGCGACACCGTCGACGTTCACACCCGCATCCTCGAAGGCGAGAAGGAGCGGATCCAGATCTTCAACGGCGTCGTGATCGCCAAGAGCGGCGCCGGCAGCCGCGAGATGTTCACCGTCCGCCGCATCGTGGCGGGTGAGGGCGTCGAGCGGAAGTTCCCGATCCACTCGCCGAAGATCGCCAAGATCGAGGTCAAGCGATCGGGCGTGTCGCGGCGGGCGAAGCTCTACTACCTCCGCGACCGGTCTGGCAAGTCGACGCGGCTTCGCGAGAAGCGCGACGACGTGGTGGCCGAGAAGCCGGCGGGCGGCAAGGGCAAGAAGGCGGCGGCCGCCACCTGATCGGGGAGCCTGCTCGTGGCTTCAGCCCGCGACGAGCTTGGCCGCCGCGGTGAGGACGAGGCGGCGGCCTACCTCCGCGGGCTCGGCTACCGAATCGTCGGCCGGCGGGAGCGGGTGCTTCGCGGCGACATCGACATCGTGGCCCTCGACGGCCGCACGGTCGTGTTCGTCGAGGTCCGCACCCGATCCGACACCGCCCACGGACATCCGGCCGAGACGGTGGGATTCGCGAAGCAGCGCCGCCTGGCAACCCTGGTGTCGGCCTACATCCGCCGCCACAGGCTCGAAGACCAGAGCGTGCGGATCGACGTGGTGGCGGTCACCTTCGACGCCGCCGGCACACCGGTGGTGGAGCACTACCAGAACGCCTTCGACGATCCCGGCTGAGCGCCGGCCCCGCCCGGAGCCCGGTCGCCGTCAGGGCATCGACGCCAGTTCGGGCAGTTCGCCGGGTAGGCAGAACACCCGCAGGCAATCCCCGGGGAGCCGGCGGCCGAGTTTCGCGATCCGTTCACGGATCTTGGCGGGCGACGACTTCGCCGCGATTTCACGAATGTGGATTCCGACGACCTGCTCCGGCCGGCGGCGGGCTACCGACGCGTAGATCTCGGGGTCCCGCTCGCCCGAGTCGCCGACCAGGACGAACCGCCGGTCGGGAAAGTCGGCGAGGATCTTCTCGATCGCTCGTCGCTTGCCGCGCTTCCGCGAGGGCAGCCGTCCGAGCGGCGTCGAGTCCTTGAGGCGGAAGAGCTTGAGGTGCATGGAGCCTGCAGGGAGCCCGACGGTGCCGAGGAATCGGCAGAGGCAGTCGGAGAGCTGCCACGGGCTGCTCGAGACGTAGTGAAACTCGGCTCCGGCCTGCTGCCACCGCCGGTACACGTCCGGCATGCCCTCGATCGCCGTGAACTCGCGGAGCAGGGTGTTGCGGAGGAGTTCCCGCCGGTCGGCGACGTTGGTGAACTTCACGGTGTCGTCGATGTCGGAAATCACCGACAGCCCGCTCGGCTCCACGAGGTGCACGCTGCCGCCGCCCCGGGGGACGCCGTCGCCGGTGCTGTCGTCGTGATCGGCGACGCCGGCATACTCGAGGCGGCGACCGCCGGCCGCGCCGGAGACCGCGTGCGCCGCGGCGAAATCGTCGCCGAACTCCACGACTGTCTCGAAGTGCCCCGCCTTGTCGGAATAGCCGGCATCGATGGTGCGGTCGCCCACCACGATCGTCACCCGATGGCCGACGACCCGGCGAAACAGGAACAGTTCCGCTCGCCGGCGAAACACGTCCGACGCCATCTGCTCCTCGTCGAGATCCAGCAGCCGCCGGAGCACGGCGACCGCCAGCACCCGGCTACGACTCCGTTCGGGCAGGGGACGGGCGACCATCCCCGCGATCCGCGCGGTCCAGCCGCCCCGCGTGCGGCAGGCGTAGGTGGGGAAGAACACGATCATGCCGCAGGATGCCGCCGGGGATGCTTGCAAGCGGGAACACATCATCTTACAACCTCGCGTTCACGGCCGCTGCACTGTGCGGCTCGGGGCACATCTGGAGCGAACGCATGGGCGTGAAGAAGACCGGCAAGGGACGACGCAAACTCGGGCAGAAGAAGCGGCGGATGCGGGCTCGCATCCGGCACCGCAAGGGCTGATCGAGGGCCGCCCGTCCGGACGGCCTTGCGTCCGGTCCTCCCGACACGATCCGCAGGGTTTGCCATGCCCCCGTCCGGATCCCGTCTCCGCCGGCATGGCCGCGGTTGCCGCGCATGGTCCGTGGGGTAGGTTTGCGTGGCTCTCGGTGGCGTCGCCAGTGAACGACGCCGCGCCGGACTGCGACTTACGTCGCATCCTTACCCGGCACCGTCGATGGCCACCCGAAGGAGATGGATCGATGCGCGCACAGGTTTGGAGCCGAGGGCTCCTCGCGGCCGCGGCGGTGATGGCCGTATCGGCAACCGGCTGCAAGACGCTCAACGAGCGGTACATCGCCATGGAGGTCTGGAAGTACGAGAAGTGCTTCGGGCACCTGCCGCCTGGGTTCACCCCGCCCGGTGCCGTGCAGCCGGCGGCCGCGGCCCCGCCCCGGGTCTGCGGCCAGCAGCAGCAGTGCTGCGACTCGGCTCCGGTCGCCGGGGGATGCAACTCGTGCGAGGGCGGTGGCGGGACGGTGGTTCACGAGGGCATGCAGGGCATGCCTGGCCTTCCGGCCGGCGCCGTGGTGCCGTCCGGGCCGGGTGGTTCCCCGGGACCGGCGGCGACGCTACCGACACCGGCGGGCGTGACGGCCGGCAAGCCGGTGGTGATCTCCGACGAGGTCGTGATTCCGTAAACACGGTCGCGGGGCCATCCATGGCCCCCGCGACCTTGAGGCAGGCGGGGCGAAGCC
>CAXNJC010000019.1:0-10106 GCA_964202525.1 Pirellulales bacterium | reverse complement strand
GGGAGACGGCGATGCCCTGGAGTTTCAGCATCGGGCGCAGTCCGCCCGCCGGCGGCGATGTCCAGGCGGGAGAGCGCACGGCCCGCCGGAGCGGGGGCGATCGGCATCCCGGGGACTCGCGCCTGACGGCTGGTCGCGGCTCCTTCGTGTGGTGTCGGTCTGTCGGTCGGACCGCGGCGAACGGGGGCCGGACTCGGCCCCGAACACGTTCCCCGGGTCAGGATTCCTGGTCGCTGTCGTGTTCGTTGAAGCGGCGCTCGAACAAGTCGCCGATGGCTGCGAGCGCCTCGCGGGCATCCGGGCCGGTGGCCTCCACCACGAGCCGGGTGCCCGACTCGGCGGCCAGCGTGAGCAGCTCGAGGATGCTCTTCCCGTCGGCCCGCTGCGAATCGCTCACCAGCTCGATCCGCGACCGCCACTTCCGCGCCTCGCGGGCGAGCATGTCGGCCGGCCGCGCGTGCAGGCCCGCGGCGTTGATCACCACGACCTCGCGCGACACCGTCGCCTCCCGAAGGCCCTCGACGGCGCGGATGGACTCAGTTCGCTCTGCGTTCATCTCAGGACACCACGCCGTGGGCATCGGCCTCCTCGAGGAGATGCTGGATGTCGATCGGCTCCTTGGCTTCCTTGAGTAGTCGGCAGAACGAGTCGTCGCGGAGTTGCCGCGAGATGTTCTCGAGCGCCCGGAGGTGATCGCCGGGCCGATCGGGCGGCGAGACGAGCAGAAAGAACAGCTGCACTGGCTCGCCGTCGAGGCTCTGGAAGTCGATGCCGTCGCGGCTGACGGCCACGGTGCCCACCAGCCTGCTGACGCTCGGGTGCTTGGTGTGCGGCACGGCCACGCCGCGGCCGATCCCGGTGCTGCCGAGATCCTCCCGCTTCATGATCGCCTTCACGATGCTCTCGAGGTCGCCGGGAGCGATCCTGCCCGCATCGACCAAGGCCTGGGCCATCTCACGAATCACTCCGTCCTTGGTGTCCGCGGACACATGGGAGCGGATCGCGTCGGGGGCGACGAAGTCGGAGAATTTCATGCGTGGTGCAGGCTCGGGAGGGGCGGGGCCGCTCAGGCGCGACGGCCCGACTGGACGTGCTTGTGGTCGCGAACCTTTTCCTTGTGCTTCCGGAGCTGCTGCTCCATCTTCTGCACCGCACCGTCGACGCTCCGCCAGAGTTGCGGGGAGGCCTCGTGGCTGACCAGCTCGTGGAAATGCTCGGACGAGGCCACGATTTCCACCGCTGGGAGGGCCGGGTTTTGCAGGTCGACGGTGACGTTGAGGGCGGTCACGCGGTCGAAGTAGCGGGGCAGTCGCGACACCTTGGCCTCGATCTTCGACTGGGATGCGGGGCTGAGGTGGCCGTGGCGGGCCGAAACGTTGATCTGCACCCGATGCACTCCGAAAGGACGACGGACGACGAATGCCGCAGCATATCACCCGCGTCATGGCCGCAGCAATTCAGCCCTGAAATCAGCCGCGGAAAACGCTGCATCGGCAGCCGGAGTCACCGGCCGTTTGGCCCCGGCGCCGGAGCCGGCTCCGGAATGGCCCGCCGCGGCAGCGCCCCCTGCTCCACGAGCGAACGCCACCGCGATACCGAGTCGCGACGCGCCGCCGCAGCGCGATCGGCGCGATAGTCGTCCGCCGGCATCTGGCCGACAGCGGCCGCGAGATCCCGGAGGCGGCGAATCGAATAGCGGCGCACGACGAGCGCATCGGCGTCGAGCCCCTCCACCAGCGTCGCGGCGTCGACGCCGGGCTCGTCGCCCGGCCCCGCCGCGAGCGCCGCCGCGTCGGCCCCCTGCGGCGCTCGCTCCCGAAACGCCGCCAGCAGTACCTCCGCCACAGGGCCGCCCCGCGACAGGACGACCGGAACGGTGGCCTCCTCGAGGGCCGCCCACTGCGCCTCACGGAGGCCGCGGGGCGGTTCGTCGCAGAGCAGATCCACGAGCTCAGCGGGCTCGCCCAGGAAGGCAAGGGTGGCAGCGGCATGGCTGCGCGTCTCCGGCAGGCCGTCCGCAGCCAACCGCCGCAGCACATCGACTGCCGCGCCGGGAGGGGCCGCCGCCAGGGCCGCGACCAGATCCACCGCCGCCTCGCGGCCGACCCGATCCGCGACCACGGCCTCCACCATCCACGCCGGCGCCGGACACGGCTCGGGCCTGGCGGTCGCGGGATCGAGGGCATCCCATCTGAGGGCCGTCGCGGCCGGAATCAGGACCTCGGCCGGGATGCCGACCAGCTGCTGTGGCGCGACCGTGGCCGGCGCCTGCCGCCAGACAAGCGCCGAGCCCGCGGAGACGAGGGCAGCGCGGCCGAGCCCGGGGATGCCGGGCCCGCTCCCCCGCGGCCGCGCGAAGGCAACCTCGACACCCGCAGGCTGCCCGGGCATCAACTTGAGCTCGCCGTGAAGCCCGCCGGCCTTGACCATCGGCCATGAGTCGCCGCCAGCGGCTGCGATCACGGCGCGGCCGTGCACGATCTCGATGGCCGGCGCGGACTGCTCGCGGCGCGACACGATCGCCCGCGTTCCCGGGTGCAGCCGAATCGCCACGCCATCCACCATCAGCAGCGGGTAGACCCCTGCGGGCGCAAGCAGTTCGAGCCGGTCGACCGCCGCGTCGATCGCCCCGGACGACACCATCGACCGCCACGCCCCCGCATCCGCGGTCGGCAGCACCACGGCTCCCTCGACGAGCCTGAACGCGGCTGGCCCGTCGACCGTGGCAGACGGATGCTCCCCGGCCGCCGGCGTTGGCGGATCTGCAGCCGGTGGCACAGCCGGGGGTTCCGCCGCACCGCCCCCGATGGCCATCGCCTCGCCGTGGGGCACGGTGCGGGCGGCCGGCGGGGAGGCTGGGGCTACCGGCGGCAAGGCAGCCGCGACAGCCGGCGGCGCTGGTACTTCCGCGACAGCCGGCGGCGTGGCCATGTCGGGCTCCGGCGGCACTGGATCGCGCGGCTCCGGCGGTACGACGACGGCCGATTCGACCGGCGGCGCGACCGGCAGCGGCGGCGCAGCGGGCAACGCCGCAGCCGCGGGAGGCTCCTCGGGAGCCGCCACATCTGCAGGCGACGGTGTGACCTGCGAAACTGGCTTCTCGGCAACCGCGCTGGCCGCCTCGCGCGGCCGGTCGCCGCGTCCGCCGGTGAGCGAGAGCAGCACGCCGCCGAGCGCGACCACCAGAAGCAACGCGACGGCCGCGGACAGCCAGGCCCACCAGGCCGTGCCGCGCCGCCGCGACGCCGCGGGAGTCTCCTTCACCGGAACACTCCGTCGAGGGAACGCCGTCTCGATCGTCGGTACCGCGCCGGCCATGCGGGCGGCGCCGAGGGCGGCGCGACCGCTCGTCGCCTCGAACGGCTCGAGCGCGGCGGGATCGCGATGGAGTTCGGCGAGCACCCGATGAGCGCTCGCCACGTCGGCGAGGTGGAGGTCGGAGTCGATGCACACCCGCTCGAAGGCGGCAAGCCGGTCGCCGTCGAGCACGTTGTCGAGGAACTCGGCCGCCGTGTTCGGATCGTCCGCGAGACCGCGTCCCGCCGGTGGCGGAGCGGGGAGCGCCGGACTCTCCACCGCGGACCGGATCCGCTCGATCAACGGCCGGGCCACCGGGCTCGACGCAACTTTTCCGGCGAGCTCGTCGTGCTCCGCCGGCCCGAGCACCTCGTCGATCCAGGCCAGCAGCGTGCGGACGGTGAGTCTCATGCGGGGTTCTCCGGCGGCGGGGCCACCTGAGCAGTGGCTCCCTCTGCAAGAAAGGAGTGGCACCCGGGCGGCGTTTTCGTGCACGGCCGCAAAAAAATGCGCGAAACCGCCCGTGGTCCGGCGATCCCACCCGCCGCGGGATGCGTACCAAGAATGCCGGTCGGGTTGGGCGACGGACGGCCGCGGACTACACTCCCCCCGGATTTGGCTCCACTCTGCCGGCCCAGGAACGGTGGAATGAACAGTCACCTTCGGCAGCTTCATCTGCGTCACGCGGCGGGCTACGTCGAACTCGGCGAACTGCTCGTCGACGGCGATGCGCCGGTTCCCGCGCCCGCCCGCCGGCTGTTCACCCGGGCTCTCGACGAACTCCACGTCCTGCCGGAAGCCAGCCGCCTCGGCCCCGTGGCGAGCCTGGTGGAGGGGCGTGCGCTCCGAAATCTCGGCGCCTGGCAGGAGGCGATCCCGCCGCTGCGGAGGGCCGCCGAGGCGGCTCCCGACCAGCTCGAGACCTGGCTGGGGCTCGGCTGGTGCTACAAGCGGCTCGGCCTGCTCGAAGACGCCATCGCAGCCCTCCGCAGCGGTCTGGAGGCGGCGCCGGGGCAGCCCCTGCTGCTCTATAATCTCGCCTGCTACCACTCGCTCGCCGGCGACGTGGCGGCGGCGGTCGACCACCTGACGCGGGCCATCTCGATCGACGACCGCTTCCGCGACCTGACGGGACAGGAGCGGGACTTCGACCCGATCCGCAGCGATCCTCGCTTCGTCGCCGCCACCCACGTGGTGGTCTGACGTCGGGCCCCCGCCGGCGAGCATGCCCGAGGACGCCCATCCGCATGACGAGCCCGGCCCTCCAGGAGATCGTGGCTCTGCTCGGCTGTCCGGCGGCCGGCGATCCCGCCCAGTACCTCTTCGAGCGGGCCATCGAAGCCGCGGGACTGGACTGGCGGTTCGTCACGTGCGACGTGGCCGACGACGACGTGGCGGCGGCGCTGGCCGGCGTCGCCGCGCTCGGGTTCCGCGGCTGCCTGCTCTCGGGGGCGATTCGCGAGCCGGCCGTGCTGCACGTCGACACCGCGAGCCCTTCGGCCACGTTCAGTGGGGCGGTCAACCTCGTCGAACAACGCGACCGTGGGCTCGTGGGCCACATGACCGAGGGGCGGGGCATCGTCGAGGCGCTGCGGGGCCACGTCGATCCCGCCGCCCGCCCCGCCGTCGTGGTCGGGGCAGGCCCGCGCGGACGCGCCGTGGCCCTGGAACTCGCCGCTGCGGGCGTGGGCGAACTCTTCGTCGGCGACCCGGATCCCGCCCGCGCCGCGGCGGTCGTGGCAGCGCTCCCGGAGGGGGTCGTGGCGACCGCGCTCGACGGGCGGCCGATGCTCGTGCCGGCCCACGCCGGCATCGTGGTGGTCACGTCCGGCGACGGTCAGCCTCACGTCACCGGGTTCCGGCCCGACCTCGTGGTGGCCGATGCGGTGACCGCCGGAACCCGATCCGCCGTGGCCGTCGAGGCCGCGGTGCATGGCTGCTGCCTCGTGGACGGCATCGAGATCCACGCCGTTCAGGCCGCGATCGACTTCCAGACGCTGACGGGCGTCGAGGCCGACGCCGACATGCTCCGCGAGGCGCTCGAGGAGTTCCTCGGCGCCTGACCGCTCGGCCGGACGCCGGAGCCGTTCGGCAAGACGTTCGCTCAGGAGGGGCCGAGTCGCTCGAGCCGCCGCTGCAGGGCGAGGGCTGCGGCCCGGACGTCCGACACCGGATCGGATGTCAGGGCGTTCACGCGGCGTGCGATCGCCTCGGGCGGCCCCGCCGACGTGGCATCGACGATCAGGCCCACGCCCTTGAGCGCATTGACGACGACCATGGCGCGGCGGTATCGCTCGGCGGCGACGCGGCGGTCATCGGTCGTCGCGGAACCGACGTCGGGAAGGTCGAGCATTTCCCCGAGCGTGTCCCAGGCGGCCGCCCCGCCGTGCCGGGCGAGGCCGACGGCCGCGTTGAACCGCACGTCGTCGTCGCCGTCATCGAGCAGGTCGCGCAGCCTGTCGAGGGCGGTCGTCCCCCCGACGACGCCGAGCGCGTAGGCGGCTGCCGACCGCAGCGCACGCGTGTCGCTCCGCGACGCGGCCTCGAGGGCCGCCACCGTCGCCGCCGAGTCGGGCAGCGATCGCCCCGCCGCGGCAAGATTGGAGGCGAGCACCGCGAGGGCTTCCACCGCCGCCTGCGCCGCGACGGGATTGGATACGTCGCGGGCCCGCCCGATCAGCGGCGCGGCCGCTTCGGGGACCGCGAACTCGCCAAGCGCCCGACAGAGATAGGCGCAGAGCGTCTGCGATTGCTCGGCGGCATGCCCACTCCCAGCCGGACGGCCGCTGGCAATCTCGTCGGCGAGGATGTCGGCGAGTTCGGCCGCCAGTGCCGGATCGTTCTTGAGGGCCGCGCCCCCAGGGCCCCGCAGGTCGTTGGCGAAGTTGAGCGCCACCTGCCAGCGGCCCTCGTTGTTGCGTCGCAGGGCGCGAACGTAACTCTCCGGGTCGTTGCCCATCTGGGCGAGCCAGTAGAATCCCCACACCACGAACAGGCCGCAGGCCACGATCGTCAGCGGCACGACGAACAGCTGCACGAGAAAGCCAGCCGAGGGCGGTTCGACGGGCGGCAGGTCGTCCGCGGCCCTGGGGCCACGACGCGGTGGTTCGCTCATGCGAGAAGTCTAGGAGGCCCGCAAGGTGAGTCAACGTCCTGCCGTGGCCGGGCCGGCCTGTTGGCTCGACATCGAACTGCCCACGGTGGCCGAAAACCTCGCCCTCGACGAGGCCCTCCTGCTGGAAGCCTCTGCCACTTCCACGCCGACGACGGTGGTGCGCACCTGGATGGCCCACGAGCCTGCGGTGGTGCTCGGGTCGTCGAGCCGGGTGGCGGACGAGGTCGACCTCGACGCCTGCAGGGCGGCGGGGGTGGCGGTACTCCGCAGGCCCAGCGGCGGGCTGTCGGTCGTGCTGGGCCCGGGCTGCCTGATGTGGACCGTGGTGATCCCGTGCCCCGAACCGACGCCCACGATCGCGGCGATTCACGACGCGGTGCTCGATCCGCTGTGCGCCGCGCTGCGGGCCGGAGGAAAGGACGTGGTTCGCCGCGGCTCGAGCGACCTGGCGATCCGAGCGGACGATTCGCTTCGCAAGGTTTCGGGCAACGCGCTGCGGGTCAGCCGGGGAGTCGTTCTCTATCACGGCACCCTGCTCGACGAGTTCGATCTCGATCTCGTGGGCCGCGTGCTGCGGCATCCGCCGCGCGAGCCCGGGTATCGCGGAGGCCGCACCCACGCCGACTTTCTCGCCAACCTCGCCCTCGGCCGCGGCCTCCTCGAGCGCGCCGTCCGGCGGGCGTTCGCCGCCGACGTGCGCCGCGGCGATTGGCCCCGCGATGAGGTCGCGCGGCTGCTGCAGGACCGTTACCTCGACGCGTCGTGGACGGAGCGTCTCGCCTGACGGGGGCCCTGTCCGCAGGGCGGCCGCAAGGGCGGCAGGAGCGACGTGGCAAGCTGGGTCGACTTCGCCGACCGTGCGACATGGGGAGGCCGTCGTTCCGCGGATGATCGCCGGGCCCCCGACGGACCGATCAACATCATGGTGGCGGGCCGGGAGGCCGGCAACGGGCTTGCCCGTGGCAAACCAACCTTTCGTCGGCGACGACGCCTCGTTAGGTTTCCCGGCCCGATCGACAGGACGTCGATTCGTCAGCCTGCAACAGGAGGTTGCCTTCCATGCGTCTGCACATGAACGCCGCCGATGTCCGCGGCCTCGTTTCGCGACACTTCCTCGAACTCGGGGCCGATGTCCGCGACGTCGAGGATCTGCAGGAGAACATCCGCATCGACCGCGGCCGCTGCGTGGCCCGGTGCTATCGGGTGGCCGAGATGTTCGCCATGTGGCTGATCGATGTCGGCGTGCTCCAGTTCTACGACGCCGACGGCGAGATGCTGCACACGGTGAACCTGTTTACGGAGCTGCAGCCGCAGCGGGTCGCCGCCTGACGGCGGGTCGAGGTCTGGGGGGATGCGGTGGCTCGGGACGCTCCTGGGGGAGCGTGCGCGCACCGCACGGGACCGATCGGGGGAGTCGATGTCGATGCTGCGCCAGTCCGCCCGCGGTCGCGGGCTCACCGTGGTGGTTCCGGCGCTCGATGCGACGGCCCTCGAGGAGACGCTCGTCAGCGTGCTCGAGCACCGCCCCGACGGGTGCGACATCGTGGTGGCCCTCGGCATGCCCTATGACGACCCGTGGAACATCCGCGAGGAGGTCGCGTTCGTCATGGCGCCGCGCGGCAGTGGCCTCGTGGACTGCGTGACCGCGGGCGTGGAGGCCGCGACCGGCGACGTGATCCATGTGCTGGCCGCCGGCTGGCGGGCCACCGCTGGGTGGACCGACGCGGCAGTGCGGCACTTCGCGAAGGGCGACGTGGCGGCGGTCGTGCCGCTGGCCGTGGCCGATGCGGATCGGGATCAGCCTGTCTCGGCGGGCGTCCGCCGGACGCGGTCGGGCCGGAGCCTGACGGTGGTGCCGCGGCGAACCGCGGCGGGCATCGCGACGAACCGGCTCCCCGACGCGCCCTGCCTGGAGGCCGGGTTCTGGCGGGCCGACCTCCTGCACGACGTGGGCTTCTCGCGGGCCTGCGGAGACGCCCTCGCTGCGGCCGACATGGCCGCGGCCGTGAGAGCCCTGGCAGCGGAGGTGGTGCTCGAGCCCGAGTCGCGGGTGGTCGCCGGGCCCGTGCCGCGACGTGAGCGCGGGTTTCGCGCCGGCCTCGCGGCCGAGCGGCTCTTCTGGCGATCGCTCTCGTGCGAGCGTCTCGTGCCGGCACTGGTGGCCCATGCCGGCGAGGTGATGCGGCATGCCGCCGCCACCGCGCCCGTGGGCACCCTCGGCATGCTGGCCGGACGCATCGTGGGCCTCCTCGAAATCGGCGGCTCCGTGCCACGTGCCCGGCAGCTTGCGGCACTTCGGCGGCAGGCCGCGGGCGGCGACGAGGCCGCCCGCACGGTCCGGATCGACGCCGCCCACGATCAGGTGCCAAGGCCGCACGTGGAGGCGCCCGCGCACGAACTCCGGCGGTCGGCCTGACGCCCGCGACCGGCTCGCAGGCGGTCCGCTTTCGTGGTCCGGCCCACGCTGGTAGACTTCCCCGCGTCTCGCTCCCGTAGCTCAATTGGATAGAGCGTCAGCCTCCGGAGCTGAAGGTTACAGGTTCGATCCCTGTCGGGAGTATTCGATCTGGAACGGTTCGGGCCCGGCCGCACGACCCGGCGGCGATCACGGAGAGATGCAATGCAGGCGGTCCGTGGATTTCTGTCGCTGCTCGCCCGGCTGATGATCGTGGCGATCTTCCTGATGAGCGCCGTCGCCGGGAAGATCATGAACTTCAACGGCACCGTGGAACTGATGGCCGCCCAGGGCGTGCCCTCCCCTACGATCCTGCTCGGCGGGGCGATCGCCTTCCTGCTGCTCGGCGGCCTGTCGATCCTGCTCGGACTCTGGGGCCGTTTTGGCGCGCTCTTGCTGCTGATCTTCCTCGCGGCCGCCACCTATTACTTCCACGACTTCTGGAAGCTGCCGCCCGACACCCCGCCGGAACGGATGCAGATGGAGGTGATCTCGTTCTTCAAGAACCTGGCGCTCATGGGCACGATGCTGTTCCTGATCGCCAACGGCACTGGCCCCTGGAGCCTCGACAACCGGGCCGGGTCGGCAGCGGCGACGGCGGCGGCGGACGACGACGAGTGACGCCGGGGCAGAGGTCGGCTCACCCGCCGGCGGCCAAGAGCATCGTGGCCGCGTGGATGTCGACGATCGCCTCGAGGTCGTCGCAGTAGCCGCCCCCGCAGACGATCGCCACGGGAGCCGCGGCGGCCCGGGCGGCCGCCAGCACCATCCGGTCCCGCTCCAGGAGCCCCGGTTTCGTGAGCCGGAGGCGGCCGAGCCGGTCGCCCGCGAAGGGGTCGGCGCCGGCGATGTAGAACACGAGCTGCGGACGCGACCGCGCGACCGACTCGTCGAGCGCGGCGGCCAAGGCCACGAGATACTCGTCGTCGCCCGTCCCGTCGTCGAGCCCCACGTCGAGTGAGCCCGCGACCTTCCGCAGCGGGAAGTTCCGCGCGCCGTGGATCGACATCGTGAACACCGCGGGATCGCCAGCGAAGATGGCCGCCGTGCCGTTTCCCTGGTGCACGTCGCAGTCGAGGATCAGCACGCGGCGGACGAGGCCGCGGGCCTGCATCTCGCGGGCGGCGACGGCCACGTCGTTGAACACGCAAAAGCCCTCGCCCCAGTCGGGACCGGCGTGGTGCGTGCCGCCCGCCAGGCTCGCCGCCGCGCCGTCGGCGAGCGCGGCCGCCGCGGCGT
>CAXNJC010000018.1:0-10131 GCA_964202525.1 Pirellulales bacterium | reverse complement strand
GAGGGCCTCTTCACGGTCGGGCGTGAGCAGTCCCCCGCGGACAGCCTGCCACAGGCCGCAGAGGCTGACGTTCGCCGCGACGTCGAGTTCGGGAAACAGGCCGAGCCGCTTGCGGTCCTCCGTGACCATGGCGACCCCTGCGGCGCAGGCCTCGGCGGGATGCTTGAACCGCACCGCGCGGCCGTCGAGCAGGATCGAGCCCGTCCACGTCGGTGCCACGGCGCCGAAGATCGTCTCGAGGAGCTCGGTCCGACCCGCCCCCATGAGGCCGGCGACGCCGACGATCTCGCCGGCCCGCACCGCGAGCGAGACGTCCTGCAGGCGGTAGCCCCGGGGGTGCCCGGACCAGGGCACCGTGAGGTTTCGCACATCGAGCACGACGGCACCTGGGGACCGCCGGCCGTGAAAGTCGTGGTCGGCGATCTCCCGGCCCACCATCCAGCCGGCCACCTCGCGGGGCGTGGTCGCCGCGCGGTCCACCGTGGTCACGAGCCTGCCGTCCCGCAGGACGGTGATCCGGTCGGCGAGCCGGAAGATCTCGTCCATCTTGTGCGAGATCGCCAGGATCGTGACGCCGCGGGCCCGGAGCCGGGCGATCACGCGTTCGAGCCGGGCCACCTCCGCTTCCGTGAGGGCGCTCGTCGGCTCGTCCATGATGAGGATCTCGCTGCGGAGCGAAAGCGCCTTGGCGATCTCCAGCAGCTGCTGATCACCGACCCGCAGCGCGCCGGCCGGAGTCCGCGGATCCAGCGGGCATTCGAGTTCGGCGAGCAGCGCCGCGGCTTCGCGGTCCATGCCGGCGTCGTCGAGCAGCCCGAGCGGCGTGCGCAGCTCCCGCCCGAGAAAGATGTTGGCGGCGGCCGAGAGCTGCTCGACCAGGTTCAGCTCCTGGTGGATCATCGCGATGCCGGCGGCTTCGGCGTCCTGCGTGCCGCGGAACCTCACGCGGTCTCCCCGCACGATGAGGTCGCCCTCGTAGTCGGTGATCACGCCCGACAGCACCTTCATCAGCGTGCTCTTGCCGGCGCCGTTTTCGCCGCAGATCGCGTGGCACTCGCCCGCGGCCAGATCGAACGACACGTCGTCGAGGGCCACCACGCCGGGAAATCGCTTGCCGACGCTGCGGAACGCGACGATCGGCGTCATGACGCGCGGCGCCCCTCGAGCTGCCGGACCGCCGCCAGGGCGGCGACCACCGCCAGACCGACGCCCGCCCCGAACGGAACCGTGCGGCCGCGGAGCGCCTCCACGTTTCCGGCGGCCATCGTGGCCAGGAGGCCGGCGAAGACGGCGATCGCCGGGATGGCGGCGAGCCCCCGCGCTCCGGGAAAGAGCCCGCCGCCGCCGTGGGTGAACCGGCCCACCTGCGTGAAGGTGACGGCGAGCGCCACGATGATGCCCACGATCATTCCTTCGTAGACGTCGGCGCTCGCCTTGATCAGCTTGGAGACCGAGTCGATGACGAGGCGGAGGAACAGGGCTCCCAGCACGGTGCCGGGCACGGTGCCGGCGCCGCCCTGCAGGCTGCAGCCGCCGACCACGGCCGCGGCGATCGCGTTGAGCTCGTAGCCCCGGGCGAGGTTGCCCGGCTGGGCCACGCTGCTGTCGGCCATCAGGAAGATCCCGGCCAGGGCCGCCGTGAGGCTCCCGAAGCAGTAGGCGAACCACTTCACGTTCTCGGTGCGGATGCCGCTGAGCCGGGCCGCCTGCTCGTTGCCCCCGAGGGCGTAGAGGTGCCGCCCGAGCACCGTCCTCGACAGGATGAGCCAGGTGACCACGGCGAGTGCCACGAACGTGCCCGTCGTGATCCAGACGTTGTGCTCCTTGAGCCACACGAAGAAGGGCGTGTTGACGTTGATCTGCTGCGACTCGCTGCCCCAGCGCTCCCGTGTGACGAATAGGCACATCGCCCGCGCGAAGCTGCGGAGGCCGACGAGCGTAGCCAGCGTGGCCACGAACGGGGGCAGGCGGATGGCCGTGATCAGCCACGTGTGCAGGGTGCCGACGAGCAGCCCGGCCGCGAGCGCGGCCGCGAGCGCGGCCGCGATGCCCGCCGGCCCCACGGTGACCAGCCGGCGGTCGTCGGCCGCCGAGCAGAGCGTGAGCACCAGGGCGCACGTGGTGGCGCTGAACGCCACCATCGAGCCGGCCGCGAGGTCGATGCCGCCGGCGATGATCACCACCGCCGAGCCGAGGGCGATGATGCCGAGCAGGGCCGTGTTCCGCAGGATGATGTCGCGGCTCTCGGCCCAGTTGGTGAAGTAGGTGTGGTTCGGGTCGAGCCAGCCCGTGATCACGTACACGGCGACGGTCGCCGCGAGGAGCGCCAGTTCATGCCGGGGCAGGCGACGGCCTCCCGGACTGCCGTGGGAGCCCATTGGTCAGGATCCCGTCAGTCCGTACCGGGCGAGCCAGGCCTTGAAGGCCGGGAGCGTCATGAACTCCACGACCGCGGGGTCGAAGAGGGCTGCCGTCACCGGCGATGACGCATCGGGCACGACGACCCGCAGGCCGGTCGTGTAGACGTCGCCGCCGGGCTGGCCGCTCCGGGGATACATCTCCGCGAGCACGGCGGTGTCGTTCTCGACCATCGCCTTGAGCAGGCGCACCGTCTGCACGCCCATCTCGAAGGGATTCTGGACGACCATCGCGTCGATGGTGCCTTTCTCCATCTGCCCGATGGCGAGCGGCGCGGCGTCGAACGTGGCGACCACGTACCGGTCGCGCGACGCGGTCTCGGTGATCACGTCGGCGATGGCCGGGGCGTTGTAGGCCCAGATGCCGATCAGGGCCGCGACGTCCTTGTGGTTCTGCATCGCGTTGCGGACGTTGTCGCGGGCCCGGAGGTGGTCCATCTCGTCCGCCATGCGATCGCGCTGAACGTAGGCCGCGCCGATCGTCTCGCTCACGCCGTCCATCCGATCGCGGGCATTGTCGTTGTCGGTGAACCCCGCGAACTGGACGTAGCCGCCATCCCTGACGCCCTTGGCCTCGAGGATCGCCTTGGCGGCGGCGCCGAGCGTCTGCCCGCCGACGCGGTTGTCGGTGCCGATGTAGTAGGGGCGGGCATCGCGGAACGTGTCGCGATTCACGTCGGCGTCGACGGTGATCACCTTCACGCCCTTGGCCTGGAGTCGCTTCATCTCGTCGACGATGGCCTGGTTGTCGGCCTGGATGACGCTGATCGCCACGCCGGCGACGTCGTCCTGCGTGGCGTATTGCCGGAGCCGCTCGATCTGTCCTTCGGCGGTGCCGTTGTTCACGTCGCGGGCGACCGTCAGGCCGGCCGCCGCGCAGCCGAACCGCTTCTCGCCCTCCTTGAGGCCGCTCAAGCAGGCGTCCCAGAACGGGTCGTCGCCATTGGTGACGAAGATCAGGCGGCGGGGCTTCGGGTCAGCCGCCGCGGCTGGCGCGGCCGCGCCATCGCGGGGCGTGGCCTGGGGACGCGAGTCCGAGCAGCCGACCGCGACCAGGCCCGCCAACGCGAGGGCCAGGGTCGGCATCCCAAACCGAGGGCAAGTGGCACGTGGCATCGCGATCCTCCGAGAGGTCAACCGGGTCCGGCCGTCAGTATCGCAGTCCGTTCCGTCGCACATGAACGGCCGGCTCGCCGCCGCCGCCCCCCGCCGCCACGACCTCCGCCAGCACCACCACATGGTCGCCATGGGCCGCCCGCGCCGTGGGTCGGCACTCCAGCCAGGCGGCAGCGTCGGGCAGCGCGACCGCGCCCGACGCCGTGCGATGCACGTCGAGCCCGGCGAAGGCCTCCGGTCCGGGCTTGCCGAAGCGGGCGAGCAGGCCGCGCTGCGACTCGGCGAGCACGCTGACCACGAACGGCTGCCCACGGTCGACCGCGGCCAGGAGATCGCGTGACTCGCCGATGGCTACGCTGACCTGCGGCGGAGCGAACCCAGCCTGCATCACCCAGCTGGCGAGCATGCAGCGGTCGGCTCCGTCGTCGCACCAGCTGACCACGAACAGACCGCTGGGGATGCGGCCGAGGCCCGTTGCGATCTCGGCAGCGGCCGGAACGGACGCAGACTGGGGGGGCGGCTGCATGGGGGTCAGGTGCACGAGTGAGTCAAGCGAGGCGAACTGATGAAGCTGACGATTCGCGATCTTTCCCCGCCTGCCGGGCCTCCGGCGATCCGGCGCCGGACTTCCACGGCGGCTTCCGAAAACGGGGTCGGCGTGCCGATCTCTCTGTGGATCACACGCTGCACGCCCTTAGAGTGTCGCCGCGGCGTCCCGGGTTCGCAACCCGGCTGCCCGCTCCTGCTCGACCGCCGTCCTCGACCGCATGACAACCGCACCCCCCACTGCCGCCGTTCGGGCCGTCGAGTTGGGGCGATGCGTCGACCATCGCGGCCGCGCCGCGTGGATCGGTGCAGTGTGGGTCGCGATGCTGCTCGGCGGGGGCATGGCCCGGGGCGATGGGCCCGTTGCCGCCGAGCCGCTGCCGCCGCTCACGCTGCCCGAAGACGGCTTCTACTCGGGGCCGGCGCTCGTCGAACCGCTGCCGTCGACCCGCGGCGGAGCGCCGGTCGTGCTGGATGGTCCGTGCGGCTCCGACTCGTGCTGCGAGGACGGCTGCCCGCCCGCGGGGGGCTACCCCGACTGCTTCGACGACCTCTGGGCGCCGAGGCCGTGGGGCTGGCACCTGCTGCCGAACAACCTGATCTACACGAGCTACCTGGCGGGTCCCAAGGAGCCGCGGATCGGTTCGGTGTGGTACCACGACTCGGCACCCGACCCGATCCATCCGTCCACCTCCAACGGCACGCTCTGGGATACGACGCTCGGCGGGCGGGCGTCGATCCTGCGATACGGCTCCGACCCGGTGCTCCACCCCCAGGGCTTCGAAGTTCAGATCGAGGGCGCGGCGTTCGTGCGGCTCGACCCGCAGGACGACCGCGATCTGCGGTCGGCCGACTATCGGTTCGGGATCCCGCTCGTCTACGGCGTCGGCCGCTGGCAGACGAAGCTCGCCTACTACCACAACAGCGCCCATCTCGGCGACGAGGTGATGGTGAAGTATCCGTGGTATCCGCGGATCAACTACGTCCGCGACGTCATCGTCTGGGGCAACTCGTACTACCTGCTCGACTGGCTCCGCCTCTACGGGGAAGTGGGCTACTCGTTCTTCAACTCCGGCGGCTCGGAGCCCTGGGAGTTTCAGTTCGGCACCGAACTGATCCAGGCCCGTCCGACCGGCATCCGCGGGGCGCCGTTTTTCGCTATCAACGGGATGTCGCGGCAGGAGCTCGACTGGGGCGGCAACGTCTGCGTGCAGACCGGCTGGGCCTGGCGTGGCTGGCGGAGCGAGAAGCTCTTCAGGGTCGGCTTCGAATACCTCTACGGGTCCGATCCGCAGTACGAGTTCGTGTGGGCGAATCAGAACCGCTACGGCTTCGGAATGTGGTACGACTTCTGAGGAGCGGCGGGCCGCGGCTCTCCGCCCTCGCTTCCGCCCTGCCTGCCTGACCATGCCACTGATCGCGATCGAGAGTACCTGCGACGAGACCGCCGCCGCGGTGATCGCCCGCGATCGCACGGTGCTGTCGAGCGTCGTGGCGACCCAGGAACTGCTCCACGCCCGCTGGCGGGGCGTGGTGCCCGAGGTGGCGTCGCGAGCGCACGTGGAGCGGATCGTGCCCGTGGTCGAGGAGGCGGTTGCGAGGGCGGGCATCACGAGTCGCGACATCGAAGCGGTGGCGGTGGCGGTCCGGCCGGGCCTGGTCGGCTCCCTGCTCGTGGGGCTCACGGCGGGCAAGACGATCGCGGCCGTGCTGGGCGTGCCGATCGTCGGCTACGACCACATCCTGGCTCACCTCTACGCCTGCCGGCTGGCGCACGGCGAGGCGCTGTCCGGGCCCTGTGTCGGGCTCGTGGCCAGCGGCGGCCACACGACGCTGTTTCACGTCCGCGGCCCGCTCGACGCCGAGCGACTCGGTGGCACCATCGACGACGCGGCCGGCGAGGCCTTCGACAAGGCGGCGAGCCTGCTCGGGCTTGGCTATCCCGGGGGGCCCGAGATCGAAGCCGCCGCCGTGGGAGGCGACCCGAAGGCCCATCGTCTGCCGCGACCGCTGGCGAACGACCGCGACCGTCTCGACCTGAGCTTCAGCGGCCTGAAGACGGCGTTGCGGTATCTCGTGCGGCCGCCGGGAGCGGACGGCGACGTGCCGCCGCCCACGGGCCGGGCCCGTGCCGACCTGGCCGCCTCGTTTCAGCAGGCCGTCGTCGACTCGATCCTGGCGAAGGTCGACCTCGCGCTGGACACGACGGGCTGCAGGGCGGTGGTGATGGGCGGGGGTGTCGCCGCGAACACGCTGCTGCGGGAGTCGCTGGAGGCCCTCGGCCGTCGGCGGCGGGTACGGGTGTTCATTCCTCCGCGGTCGCTCTGCACCGACAACGCCGCCATGGGCGCGCTTGCCTGGGAGCGGCTCGAGCAGGGGCACGACGACGGCCCGCTGCTCGACGTCGTGCCGGGCACCGATCGCACCGTCGGCAACCGTTGACGGGCTGCCGGGGCCACGATGGCCCGGCAGCCGTGGTTCAGTCCGCTCGCCCGGACGGCGAGCCCCCGCGCATCCAGGCTGCCGGGGCCACGATGGCCCGGCAGCCGTGAATTCAGAATCCCGTCGCGTTGAACTGCTCGAACTCGTCGTACGGCCGGTGCTCGAGGTTCACGAATCGCGTGAAGTCGTGCTGCCACAGAAGCTTGATGTCACCGATGGGGCCATTGCGCTGCTTGGCGATGATGATCTCCGCCTGGCCGCGAACCCGCTCCCGATCCTCGTCGTTGGTCTGGTAGTACTCCTCGCGGTGCACGAACATCACCACGTCCGCATCCTGCTCGATCGCCCCCGATTCGCGGAGGTGGTTGAGGCGGGGGCGGTTGTCGCGAGAAACCTCCGCCTGGCGGTTGAGCTGGGCGAGGCAGAGCACCGGGATGTCGAGCTCGCGGGACATCGCCTTCAGCCGCCGGGCGATCCGGGCCACCTGCTCCTGACGGGGGTCGCGCGGGTTGTCCGGTTCGATGAGCTGCAGGTAGTCGATGACGATCAACGACAGGCCCCCCTGCTTCCGCTTCAGCCGCCGCGCCACGGCGGCAATCTCGGTGAGCGTCCGGCTCGGCGTGTCGTCGATGAACAGGGGCGCCGCCCCGATCTCCGACGACTTCTGCACGAGCCGGCGGCGGTCCTCTTGTGAGATCGTGCCGTTGCGCAGTCGATGACCGTTGACCTGTGCGGCGGAGCAGAGAAGGCGGTCGGCGAGTTCGAGACTCGCCATTTCGAGGCTCACGAACAGGACGGCCGAGCGGAGATTGATCGACACATGCTCCGCGATGTTCATCGCGAACGCGGTCTTCCCCATGCTGGGCCGCGCCGCCAGGATGATCAGCTCAGAGTTGTGCAGGCCGCCGCACAGGGAATCGAGGTCTGTGAAGCCGGTCTCCACGCCGCCGATCGTGTGCTCGTGCTTCATGCGTGCGTCCATTCGCACCATCACGTCTTCGAGCACGGACTGGATCGACTTGGCCTCGGTGGAGCTGCGGTGCTCGAGGATCGCGAAGATGCCCGCCTCGGCGCGGGCCAGGATCTCGCGGGGCTCGTCGGCGGCGTCGTACGCATCTCGCAGGATGTCGGTGCCCGCGTCGATCAGCGACCGCAGGATCGCCTTGTCGCGGACGATGGCCGCGTAGTGCGTGGCGTGCGCCGCGTGGGGCACGGCCTGCACGACGTCGGCGATCATGCCCGCGCCGCCGATCCGCTCGAAGTCGCCCTGGGTCTTCAGCCGCTCCACGACGATCGTGGCATCGATCCGCTTGCCGGCGTCGTGGAGATCGATGAGGTGCCGGTAGAGCGTCTGCAGCGACTCATCGGAGAAGTCTTCGGCCCGGATCACCAGCGCCACGTCGTCGCAGACGTCCGGCTTCAGCAGGATGCTTCCCAGCACCGCCCGCTCGGCGTCGAGGTTCGCCGGCCGGTCGCGCCCCTCGGGAGATATCGTCGGCGCACTCGCGCCGCGGTCTCGCCGACGGTCGCGCGAGCGTTCACCGGCCGGACCACCCTTCGATGGTGCCATGACAATGCCTCCCTGCAGGACTGATCAGGGCGAGTGGAGGTACGTCCGCAGACTTGCGGGACGAGACCATCCGCCTGACTACTTCGCGCCGGCTTCGCTGCTGCTCGGGACGACCCACACCTTCAGATCGCCTTCCACTTCGGGGGCGAGCCTGACCTTGACGGTGTAGAGCCCGACTTCCTTCAGCGGCCCCTGGAGGATGATCTGCTCCGGTGCCACCATGAGATCGAGCTGCTTGAGCGACCGCGAGATCTCCGGGGCGGCGACGGAGCCATACAGGTGGCCCTCGTCGTTCGCGTTGGCTTCGATGGTGACGCTCGCCCGGCTGAGTTCCTGGAGCAGCGACCGCAGTCCCGCCAGCCGCTCGCGAGCGATCTCCTCGAGCTTGGCACGGTGCTTCTCGACCATCCGCTTGTGGTGCTCGGTGGCGACCGTCGCCAAGCCCTGCGGCAGCAGGTAGTTGTAGGCATAGCCGCGCTTGACTTCCACGACATCGCCCTGCTTGCCAAGGTGCTCCACGTTGTGGATGAGCAGCAGTTCGACGCCGCCGCGCTTGCCCTTGGGAAGGCGACGACCGGCAGCCTCGACGACGGGGGGTTCGAAGGTGGGCATGGATCAACTCCTGATGCGATGTGGAACGTGAGTGAACGGTGAACGAAAGCGGTGCGGTCGCGGCGGGGTGGCGTCGTGCCAGGTCCTCAGAACGGGATGTCGTCGTCGGCCGCCGCGCCGCCTGACGACTGGCTTCCATGATAATCGGGCTCAGCCTGGCTGAAATCGTCGTCCGCGGCTGGCGCTCCGCGGCCCGGGGCCGCCCGCTGCGGCCGTGCCTGTCCGCCCCCCCTCGCGCCGTCGCCACGCGGGCCTTCGCCCTTGGAGCCCAGCAGCACCATCCGCTCGCCGACGACGCGGAGTTTGGAGTTCTTCTTGCCGTCCTTTTCCCAGGTGTCGAGCTTCAACCGCCCCTCGATCATCAGCGGCGACCCCTTGGTGACGTACTCACCCGCGATCTCCGCGGTGCGGCCCCAGAGGGTGACGTCGACGAAGGTGGTCTCGTCGACCCATTCACCGGATGCGGTCTTTCGGCGATCATTAACCGCGAGCCCGATCTCCGTCACGGCCGTTCCGCTCGCGATGTAGCGGAGTTCGGGGTCACGGGTCACGTTCCCGAGCAGCACGACTCTGTTGAAGCTAGCCATCTCGAATGCCTCCTGGGGGATGATGAACGTGTGTTCACTTCCCGTATCGTAGCCCCCGGTGGCGGGGGCCGCAAGCGCCTCAAGGTTCAGGAGGCCGGGGCCGCCGCCGGTGCGGCGGGCGTGGCCCGCTTGGCGGTCGCCTCGCCGGCCAGCGCGTGCTGCACGAGGGCGTCGGCGATCCGATCGTCGACCTTCAGAACGAGCTTGCGGATGATGTCGTCGTTGATCTCGCACTGACGCTCGAGGGCCGTGAGTCCGGCGGTGGGCATCTTGAAGTACGTCAGCCAGTAGACGCCCTTCTTGTGGCCCTTGATCGGGTAGGCGAGTTTGCGCTCGTCCCAGAGACGGGCTGCGAGCACGGTGCCACCGTGGGTCGTGATCAGGTCGGCGACCTGCTGGGCGGAGGCGCCCGGATCGCGGGCGAACTTCGTCGGATCGAGGATGAACATGCCTTCGTAAACCGCCATGAAACTCACACTCCTACGGGGATGTCTGGAAACTCGTCGGGCCGGGCCGGCGGCCGAGCCCTAGTTGTACTTGTTCATGGCCGCCTGGATGCCCACGGCGACCCACTCTTCCGCTGCATCGGCAGCCCGCTCGATCGTCACCCCGACCCGCTCCCGGTCGGACCGGGGAAACTTGCCGAGCACGAAATCCGCCGACTTCCATCCAGGTGGGACGGGCCCGATCCCGAGCCGAAGCCGCGGGATCGTCGTCGAGCCCAGCCGAGCCAGGATGTCGGCGAGGCCGTTTTGTCCACCCGCGGAACCGCCCGGCCGCAGCCGGATGGTATCGAGCGGAAGATTGAAATCGTCGCAGATCACCATGATGTCAGAATCGT
>CAXNJC010000017.1:0-10169 GCA_964202525.1 Pirellulales bacterium | reverse complement strand
CCGGCGACGGGGCACCGGCAGCCCCGAGCCCGCCGAACGGCCCTGAATCTCGACACGAGACGACTCAGGTCGTCGCCGGCTCCTTGGCCTCGTCCATGAGGGGCCAGAGGGCGTCGATGTCGCCCTTGAAGATGTCGCCGATCAGGATGTCGGTGATCAGCGGCTTGGCCTCCCCGTGCTCTCTCACGAGCTGACCGAAGTTGAGGCCATCGTAGAAGCTGCACACCAGCTTTCGCATCCGCTCGAGACCGGCGACGTAGTCGGGGCCCCAGCAGCCGAGCGCGGCCGCGGAGGTGTCACCCCGGTCGAGGCCCGCCGCGATGGCGTCGGCGGCGAGCGCCCCGCTCTTGAGGGCCAGGAGAATCCCCGACGAGTAGAGGGGGTCGAGGAACCCGAAGGCGTCGCCCACGAGCACCCAGCCGTCGCCAGCCACCTTCGACGAGCGATACGAGTATTCCTTCGCGACCCGGTAGGGGGCGGTCCGCTCCGCCCCCGCGATCCGCGGCTGAATGCCCGGACAGCGGCCGACTTCGCGGTTGAAGACCGTCTCGAGATCGCGGGTCTCACCGGCCTTGAAGAGATGGTCGAACGGGGCCACGACCCCCACGCTCGTGACGTCGTTCTGGAGCGGGATGTACCAGAACCAGCCGATCTTGCCGGCGGTCTGCATCACGAGCGTCGCGCCGGCATCGCGACCGCGCTCCCGCGACGCTCCCTTGAAGTACGTCCACACCGCCGCCTTCTTGAGCACGGGGTCCCACTGCCGGAGGCCCAGGCGGTCGAGGATCAATCCGCTCTGCCCGGCGGCATCGACCACCACCTGGCAGCGGACCTCCTCCTCCGCTCCCGACTCGTCGAGCGTCCGCACGCCTACGGCCCGCTCACCCTCGAAGAGCACCTCGAGCACGCGGACCCCCTCGTGGACATCGACGCCGTGCCGACGCGCGTTGTCGAGCATGAGGTGGTCGAACTCCTGGCGGGTGACCTGCCAGGTGCGGGAACTTTCGTGGGTCTTGTAATCAGCAAAGTAAAATGGTTCCGACAGCCGCCCGTGCTCCGAGACGAACTGGACGCTGTGCTTCTCGACGAAGGGCCCGCCGCGGAGGTGCGGCAGGATGCCAAGCCGGTCGAGAACATGGAACGTCTCGGGGATCAACGACTCGCCGACGTGATACCGCGGGAACCGCTCACGCTCGTAGAGCCGGACTGTCCGGCCCTGCTGGGCCAAAAGGGTGGCGGCCGTGGCGCCGGCCGGCCCTCCACCGATGACCACGACTTCGCGATCAGCCGCACGGATCATGCTCGAGAGCCTCCGGGGAAACAGCCCACTCCTTGGTGAACTCTAGCCCTGAGCCAATCCCGCGGACAGGGTGCCGGCGGACGCGGTTCAGGGGCGTGCCATTTGCCGGGGGCGTCTATCAGGTCTCGAACTGCCGCAGGGCCTCGATGGCCGCGAGTGCCCGATCGAGCCCCCCCAGTCGACCCACGGCCTTCTTGGCCGCAACCAGATCCTCGACCGAGATCTTCGCCTTCGACTTGCCCGACTTGTTGGCGGCGGCGGCGGCGGCGACCAGGTCGCCCGACTTGCGCCGCTTCCTCGGCCGGAAGCCCATGCGCTTGAGAACCATGCTCACCTGCGGCGACGACACCTCGACGCCCTTGGCCTTGAGCGTCGTGATGATGGTCACCGGACGCGGCTTCTCGCCCTTGGCCTTCATGGCGGTCGCGACCTTGCGGATCTCCTCGGACTTGTTGACGTCGGCGGCAGGCTTCTTGTCGGCGGACTTCTTGGGATCGGCCATGTCGGCTCCAGGGAGGGCGGTCGGGGCGATGAAAGATGCCATGTTACAAACCGATTTCAGCGGCTCGTCTGCAATTACATAACGTGCCGCCGCCGCCGCGGCAACCACCCGTCCTGCCGGCCGACGAATGACAGCCCCGCCCCCGGCCACGAAGCACCGCCCACGATCCGGCGCCACCCGTCCGGGGTGGACGGCTCCGCCGTGGAAGCAGGCAGCGCCAGCCTTGGATCGGTGGGCGTGCCGTGAAACACGGCGAGGTACTCGGCGAGGCGTGTCGTGTGCTTCGTGGGCAGGTCGAGTTTGTCGGCATCGGCCCGCAGCATGGAGGCGACGTCGGACAGCTGCGAGCATCTGCGGCGCGGCGAGCCGCCGCAGACAAGGCGTCAGTCTTCGAGGTTGAAGAGCCGCTTGAGGGCGTCGAGAAGCCCGTGGGGCGGACCGGAATGACTCTCGCTCCGCAGCGACACCAGCGGCGGATGGAGCATCTTCGCCGCGTACCGCTCGAAGGCCTGGCGGATCTCGGCGCGGTCGGCATCCGGCAGGTGTGGCAGCCGGCGGAAGAGGCGGTCGAGCTCAGCATGCCCCGTCTCCGTCCAGCCTGCGCGGAGCTGTTCGATCACGGGCGCCGTGGTGCGATGGTGCATGTCGCCCATGAACCGGCGGGCCTCCTCGTCGACGATCGCGAGGGCCCGGGGCATCTCCCGCTGCCGGCTGCGGCGGTTCACCTCGCAGGCCTGGGCGAGGTCGTCCACGCAGTACAGCCAGACGCCCGGCCGCTCGCCGATCCGCGGGTCGAAGTCGCGCGGCACCGCGAGGTCGAGCACGACCAGCGGCCGCCCCTCGCGGGCAGCCTCGGCCCGCGCAAACAGGTCGAGCGGCACCACGTGGTCAGTCGCCCCGGTGGTGCTGACCACGAGGTCGGCGACGGCGAGTTCCTGCTGGAGTCGGTCGAAGGCCGCCGGCCGGGCGTCGAGCCGAGCGGCGAGCTCGTCGGCCCGCGCGGCCGTGCGGTTGACGATCACCACGTCGCGGGCGCCGGCCTCGCGGAGGTAGCGGAGCGTCTCGCCGGCCATCTTGCCCGCGCCCACCAGGAGCACCCGCTTGTCGTCGAACCGCTCGAACACGCCGCTGGCGAAGTCGGCCACCGCCACGCTCGGGATCGAGACGCGCTCGCGGCCGAGGGCGGTTTCGGTGGCCACCCGCTTGGCGGTGCGGAGCGCGGCCTGGAACATGCCGGCTGTGAGCGGGCCCGCCGTCTGGCTGTTCTGGGCGATCGCCCAGGCCTGCTTGACCTGCGAGAGAATCTGTGGCTCGCCGAGCACCATGCTGTCGAGGCCGGCCGCAACGCCGAACAGGTGGCGGACCACCGCCTCGTCGTGCTCCCGCGAGAGCAAGGGCTCGAGCGAGCCGGCGTCGATGCCGCGGCATTCGGCGAGAAACGACACGAGCTGCTCGGCGGCCGGCGCGGCGCTGCGTCCTTCGCCAGCGGCGTAGAACTCCACCCGGTTGCAGGTCGAAAGCAGTACGCCCTCGCGGCCCGGGAAGCGGTCGCGAAACCGCGCCAGCGCCTCCGCCGCTTGGTCCGCGGAGAAGGCGAGCCGTTCTCGCAGCGCGAGCGGCACCGTGCGATGTGTGCCTCCGACGAGGGCGAGCGTCATGGCGCGGCCTCGACCGACGGTGCCGCCACGGTGGTCTGCGGCATGCCGTGCCGCGTCGATCCGAGCACGCCCCAGGCGACGCTCGCCGCGAGCACGGCCAGGCTCACGAGCGCCAGCCGCGCCGTGGTCCTGCCGCCATCCGGCCGGAGTCGGGCCGCGGCCGCGAGCCACGCGGCGATCGCGAGCCAGACGACGACCGCCGCCATCCGCACGACGACGGGATCGCTCCAGGGAACCGTCTCGATCAGTCCGCGGCGATGGTTGACCGCGTTGAGGATGATCCCCGAGGCGAAGCCGGCCGCGGCCGCCCAGGCGGCCACCGCGGGCGTGCGGGCCGTGACGTTGGCCAGCCGCTCGAGGCTCGGCATCCGGAAGCCGCGGAGCGGCGCCTGCTTGCGGGCCAGGCGCCCGGCCTGGATCAGCCACATCAGTCCAGCGCTGGCGCCGAGCACCACGCTCACGCTCCAGATCAGGTGAAGCCCGCCGTGAATCCGTCCCCAGAAGAGCGACGCCGCGTCGCGGAGGAAGGGCTCTCGGCTGGCGAGCGTCGCCGCCCCAACCAGCCCCAGCACGACCGGCCAGAGGAACAGGCCCACTGGCGTGCGGGGATTGGCCACGGTGAGCCAGAGCGCTCCGGCCGCGAGGAGCCAGGCCGCGAGCAGGTACCAGTCGAAGGGGCTCGAGAGCGGTGCCGCCCCGCCGTCGACGGCCCGCCACACCAGGAACAGCGTGTGGGCGATGAGCCCCGCCGCCGCAAACGCCACCATGGCCGCGCCCCGCACTCCGGAGCGGAACACGAGCCGCGACGCCTCGCACGCCAGCGCTACGGCGTAGCTCGCGGCGAAGCACACGATCGAGATGCCGGAGAGAAACGCGGCCATGCGGAGTCCGGGCGGTTCGCGCGACGCGCTTCCCGCCGCGCGAGAAGCCACGCCGTATTGTAGTTGCGAATCACCGGCTGCCGATGGCCCCGCGGCGAATGCCCGCCACGACCCTATACTCGTCGACGATGTCCGCCACCGCCGCCCTGCCGTCGACCGGTCCTGCCGCCCCGCTCTTGCTGCGGGCGTGCCGCATGGAGCCGGTGGAGCGGACCCCGGTGTGGCTGATGCGGCAGGCGGGCCGCTACCTGCCCGAATACCGCGCCATCCGGGACAAGGTCGGGTTCCTCGAACTCTGCAAGACCCCGCGGCTCTCGGCGGAGGTGATGATCGCCACGGTCGAGCGGCTCGGCGTCGACGCGGCCATCATCTTCAGCGACCTCCTGCCGCTGCTCGAGCCGATGGGAATGGCTCTGGAGTTCGCCCACGGCGAGGGGCCGGTGATCCACAATCCGGTCCGCGCGGCGGCCGACGTGGCACGGGTGCGGGAGCTCGACGACGTCGACCGCGTCGGCTTCGTGATGGACACCGTCCGCGCCACGAGGGCCGGCCTCGACGCCTCGATCCCGGTGATCGGCTTCGCCGGCGCGCCGTTCACGCTGGCCGGCTACTGCATCGAAGGGGGAACGAGCAAGTCGTGGGTTCACACGAAGTCGTTCATGCTCCGCCACGAGTCGGCGTGGCACGACCTGATGGCCCGGATCGCGCGGGCCGTGAGCCGCTACCTCGTCGCCCAGATCGACGCCGGGGCCCAGGTCGTGCAGCTCTTCGACAGCTGGGTCGGCTGCCTGGGCACCGATGACTACCGCCGCTATGTGCTGCCGCACAGTCGCGCGGCGCTCGCCGAGGCGGCGAAGCGGGTGCCCACGATCCATTTCGCGACCGGCAACCCGGCCCTGCTGCCGCTGCTCCGCGAGGCGGGCGGCTCGGTGATCGGCATCGACTGGCGGATCGACCTCGACGAGGCCTGGCGGCTGGTCGGCCACGACCGGGCCGTGCAGGGCAACCTCGAGCCGGTCGTGCTGTTCGCCGACCGCGACACGGTCCGGCGGCGGACGCTCGACGTGCTGTCGCGCGCCGGCGGCCGGCCCGGCCACATCTTCAATCTCGGGCACGGCATACTCCCCGGCACGCCGGTCGAGAACGTGCTCGAACTGATCGCCACGGTGAAGGGCCGCTGACCGCCGGTCCGCCCACCAGAACGCGGCCCTCGCCAAACGCGGCCCCGGCGGGGTACAACAACGTGCTGCGCGCCCGGGCCTCACGCCTGTCGACCGGATCGTCGCGGCACGCTCTCCGCACCTCCGAACCGGCAGCATGAAGACCCTCGAGCAGCGCCTCTTCCACCTGTTCCCGCCGGCCGACGTGGCCAGGGCCCGCACGATCACGCCCGCCTCCGTCGCCTGCCCCCGGGTCGGCCAGGTGCGTGCCACCGTCATCGGCGACGACGGCGGCGAGCACGAGGTGGAGCTCGAGCTCTCCGCCCACCGTCGCGGCGGCATGACCCTCGAAACCCGCTGTTCCACGCCCGCGGGCCGGGCGGGCCAGCCGTGCGCGGTGCTCGCTGCCGTGCTCCTCGAGGTCGATCGCCGCCGGCTGTTGTCCGGAATCCACGACCAGACTCCCGTGACGCTCGACATCGTCGCGGAGGACCTGCCCGAGGCGGATCAGGCCGAACCGGACACCGACGACGCGGAGGCTGACGCCGATGAGCCCGAGCGGGCCGCGCCGCGGGCCTGGACGCCCCCGCCTCCGGCCGGTCGCCGTTCCGGCGAGCGGCTGCCGGCGTGGGCTGCGGAGCTGGAGGAGCGGCGGCGGCTGGTCGAGCCGGCGGTGCGGTCCAGCTCCCTCGACATTCCCGACCAGCGGAAGGTCGGCGGCGCGCTCGTCTTCGTGCTCGACCTGGCGGCCTCGGCCGACGCCCGGGCGGCCGTACTGGTGCCCTCCCGGATGCAGCTCGACGTGGCCGGCAATGCCACGGGGCGGCCGCGGAAGGTGGTGATCGGTCCGGGAGAAGTGGAGCTCGAGCAGCTCGACGAGCAGGAGCGGACGCTCGTTGAGCGGCTGGTGGGTGCCGCGGCGTCCGGCGAGGGAGGATTTCCTGAGCCGATCGAGCGGCGGAGCATCGCGCGGATCGTGGTCGGGCCCCGGTCTGCAGAGGCGCACCTCGCGATGCTCTGCGAGCGGGGCCGGCTCGTCGTCCAGCCCGAGCCGCGGCGCGATCCCGAGAAGGTCCTGCCGCTCACGTGGGATGGCGGCCAGCCGTGGGAGTTCGCGTTCGTGCTCGAGCCCGACGACGACCACGTGCGGCCCGCGGCGGGCCGGCGCGGCAGCGACGACGACGCGCCGCTGCCGCGGCCGGCGAAGGCCACGCTCCGCGGGATGCTCGTGCGGGGTTCGCAGCGGAAGCGGGTCGATGAGCCGAAGGCGGTGCTGCGGGCCGGGCTCGTGGTGTTTTCCGACCGCATCGCCCGGCTCAAGCCGCAGACCGATCTGGCCGCCACGTCGTCGGGATGGATGGAGCAGTTCGAGCGTCGTGGTCCGATCGAGGTCTCGTCCAGCCAGGTCGACGGGCTGATCGAGCGGCTCGCGCTGCTCGCCGACGTGCCCAGGCTCGTGCTGCCGGCGTGGACGGGCTGGCGGATCGAGTCCGGCCCCCCGCGTCCCAAGCTCGTGCTCGACGATTCACCGGCCGTCGCCGCCGACGAAGCTGCTGCGGGCCCCCGCCGCCGCAGCCAGCCCCGCGTGCATCTCGCCGGGCGGGTGTGGTTCGACTACGAGGGCATCCACATCGCGGCCGATGACCCGTCGGGCGGCGCCGCCGACGCCGATCGGCGGGTGTTCGTCCGCCGTGACCGGGCCGTCGAACGGGAGGCGCTCGCGCTCTTGCCGCGATACGGCGCCACCGCGGCCCGCGGCCAGGCGCTCGACGGCGCGGCATCGCATCACGTGGAGATTCCGCGGAATCGGCTCGATGGCTCGGTGTCGCAGCTTGCCGCGGCGGGCTGGGCGGTGGAGGTGGCGGGGCGCCGGTATCGGCCCGCCGGAAGCGTGGCCTGGAACGTCACCAGCGGCATCGACTGGTTCGAACTCTCCGCCGCCATCGACTTCGGCGGCGTGTCGGCCGAACTCCCGGCGCTGCTCGAGGCGCTCGCCCGGGGCGACCGCGCGGTGGACCTCCCCGACGGCTCGATCGGCATCCTGCCCGAGTCGTTCGCCCAGCAGCTCGAGCCGATGGCCGCGCTAGCCCAGCGGCACGACGGCCGCCTGCGTTACGGCCGCATCCAGATGGCGCTCCTCGATGCCCTGTTGGCCAGCCAGCCGCAGTCGCGGGTCGACGAAGCCTTCGAGAAGCTCCGCGAGCAGCTGGCCGCCGGCGAACGGCCCGAGGCCGAGCCGGAGCCGGCCGGGTTCCAGGGCACGCTCCGCCATTACCAGCGGGAGGGGCTCGGGTGGCTCGTGTTCCTGGAGTCTTTGGGGCTTGGTGGGTGCCTCGCCGACGATATGGGTCTCGGCAAGACGATCCAGGTGCTGGCGCTGCTGCTCAAGCGGCGGGTGGAGTCGGCCGCCGCGGGCGTCCCGCATCGGCCGTCGCTGGTGGTCGTGCCGCGCAGCCTGGTCTTCAACTGGATGGACGAGGCCCGAAAGTTCGCGCCGCAGCTGCGGGTGGCGAACCACACGGGCACCACCCGTGCCGACGAGACGGGCACGCTCGCTGACTGGGACATCGTGATCACCACCTACGGCACGCTCCGCCGCGACATCGTGGCGCACCGCGAGACCGAGTTCGACTACGTGGTGCTCGACGAGGCGCAGTCGATCAAGAACGCGGCCAGCCAGGCGGCGAAGGCGTGCCGGCTCCTGCGGGCCCGGCACCGGCTGGCCCTCACCGGCACGCCGGTCGAGAACCACATCGGCGAGCTGTGGAGCATCTTCGAGTTCTTGAATCCCGGCCAGCTCGGCAGCGCCACGCGGCTGCGGAAGTTTCTCGCCGACGGCCGGGGCAGTGCCGACGTCGTGGCCCGGGCGGTGCGGCCCTACCTGCTGCGACGGACGAAGACGCAGGTGCTCTCCGACCTTCCGGAGAAGACCGAGCAGACGCTGTTCGTGGAGCTCGGGGAGGCGCAGCGCAAGGCCTATGACGAACTCCGCGAGCACTTCCGGGCCGAGCTCGCCGGCAGGATCGGACGCATGGGGATCGGCCGGTCGCGGATCGCGGTGCTCGAGGCGCTGCTGCGGCTGCGGCAGACGGCCTGTCATCCCGGGCTCGTCGATCATGCCCGCGTCGATGAGCCGTGTGCCAAGCTCGACACGCTGCTCGAGCAGCTCGACGAGGTGCTCGACGAGGGCCACAAGGTACTGGTGTTCAGCCAGTTCACCAGCTTCCTGGCGATCCTCCGGCGGCGGCTCGAGGAGAAGGGGACCGTCTACGAGTACCTCGACGGTCGCACGACCGACCGGCAGGCGCGCGTGGTCCGCTTCCAGGAGGACCCCGACTGCCGGCTGTTCCTCGTGAGTCTCAAGGCCGGTGGCCAGGGGCTCAACCTCACCGCCGCCGACTACATCTACATCCTCGATCCGTGGTGGAATCCGGCGGTGGAGGCCCAGGCCGTCGACCGGGCCCACCGGATCGGCCAGACCCGCCGCGTGTTCGCCTACCGGCTGATAGCCCGGGACACCGTCGAGGAGAAGATCGTGGCCCTCCAGGACCGGAAACGTGACCTCGCCGAGTCGATCGTGCGGGCCGACGAGAGCATGATCGCCAGCCTGACCCCGGAGGATGTTGAGCTGCTGCTTTCGTGAGCCGACGATCCTCACGAAATCCTCATGCACGCCGGGGACACTCCCGGAGCCATGCCCCCGAGCCACGCCCTTCACCACCGAGCGGAGCCGAGCGACGTGCCCAGCAGGAATCGGAGCGGGCGGGAGCAGCCGAAGCCCCGGGTGCTCGTCGTTGATGACGAAGAGGACCTCCTCGAACTCGTCCGCTACAACCTCACGCGCGAGGGTTACGCCGTGGAGTGCGTGTCGAGCGGCGAGCAGGCACTGCAGGCGGCGCGTCGGGCTCCTCCGGATCTGATCGTGCTCGACCTGATGCTGCCCGCAGTCGACGGTCTGGAGGTCTGCCGGCGCCTCAAGGCTGACGCTGCGACCCGCGACTCTCTGATCGTGATGCTCACGGCCAAGAGCGAAGAGGGCGACGTGGTCGTTGGGCTCGAACGTGGCGCCGACGACTACGTGACCAAGCCGTTCAGCCCGCGGGTGCTGGCCGCCCGAATCCGCGCGCTGCTCCGCCGCGAGGAGTCGCGCCGCCGAGAGGAGCTCGAAACGACGGTCGACGTGCACGAGCTCTCGATCCATCCCGGCCGCCACGAGGCCACGCTCGCCGGCAAGCTGCTGGAGCTCACCTACACGGAGTTCGCGCTGCTGACCTTCCTGGCGAAGCGGCCCGGCTGGGCCTACACCCGCGGCCAGATCGTCGATGCCGTGAAGGGGGCCGATTATCCCGTCACGGAGCGGTCGGTCGACGTGCAGGTTGCCGGTCTGCGCCGCAAACTCGGCGACCACGGCCACTACATCGAGACCGTCCGCGGCGTCGGCTACCGATTTCGCGCCTGACGAGGCCGGCGCTTTTCCCCGGGCCGCCGCCCTGCGACACTGCACGACGCCGTCGCGTTTCTGTGTCTCAGGTCACGTCCATGCCCCGCACCCGGCTCTTCTGGCATCTGTTCGTCGGCTGGTGTGCGGCGGTGCTTGTCACGCTGGCGGCGGGCTTCTGGATCGCGACCGTGCAGTTCGCCGGCCTGGCCGACGACGCGCTCGCCGCC
>CAXNJC010000016.1:0-10182 GCA_964202525.1 Pirellulales bacterium | reverse complement strand
CGAGCACGGGCTGCGGGTGCCGCTCGTGGTGCACGTCCCGGAGAAGTGGCGGAGCCGTGCAACGCTGCCGGGTGGAGCCGAGCCCACTGGTACGACCGCGCAGCTCACGAGCCTGCTCGACCTCGGGCCCACGGTGCTCGCGGTCGCCGGGCTCGAGCGTCCGGCGTGGATGGAGGGCCGGCCATTCCTCGGCCGCAGCGCGACGGCCCGCGACGTGGTGATCGCGGCCCGCGACCGGATGGACGCGCCCCCGGGCTTCGGCCGCTCGGCCCGCGATGCCCGGTTCCGCTACGTCCGCTCCTTCTATCCGTGGCTCGACGGCGACGACCTGCCCGACTACGCGACGGGCGTGGCGATCACCGGCGAGCTCCGTGCCGCCCGTGCGGCGGGCACGCTGCCGCCCGGCGCGGCGTGGTTCTCCCGCACGACCCGCCCGGCCGAGGAACTCTACGACCTGGCGGCCGACCCGGAGGAGCTGCACGACCTCGCGGGCGATCCTGCCCAGCGCGGCGATCTCGAGCGGCTCCGCGAAGCGGTCCGCTCGTGGATGCACGACACCTTCGACACCGGCATCCTGCCCGAGCCGATCCTCCGCGCCGAGGCACGCCAGGCCGGCAGCGAGTGGGCGATTTTCCATGGGCGCGATGCAGCTGCGGCCCGCACCCGCTACGACGCGATTCTCGACGTGGCGTGGGCCGTGGCCGAGGATCGCGGCAGTGGCTTCTTCGCCCCGCGACTCGCGAGCCCCGACCCGGCCGTGCGGTGGTGGGCCGTGGCCGGCACGGGCTGGGCTGCAAAGCGATCGGGCGGCGACCCGACGGCGGCCCTCGCGCCGCTGCTCGCCGACGCCGATCCGGCCGTCCGCATCGCCGCCGCCACGTGGCTTCTGCGATGCGGCACGCAGACGGCCGCCGATGAGGCCCGGGCGGCACTCGCGGCGGAGATGCCCGCGACCGATGCCGACGTCCGCGTGGCAGCGCTCGTGGCGATCGACGATCTCGGTGAGGCCACGCGGCCGCTCTGGCCTGCCGCCGCCGCGCTCGAACTCGACACAAGCGAGGAGTATTCCCGCCGCACCGTGGACCGCATCCGCCGCCGGCTCGCGGAGCCATGAGCAGCCATGTGCCACCTCCGGTGACCGCACCGGAGCCGTCGGCGTTGCGGAGTGCACGCCCGGACTGTCGGCCGGACCTCTCGGGAGGGATCGCGACCGGCGGGTGTCCCGAGACCGGTCAGCCGCCCGCCTGGTAGACGTGGATGTCGCGCTGCGGGAACGGAATCGACACCCCGGCGCGGTCGAACTCCCGCTTCACCGCGGCGGTGACGTCCCAATACACCGTCCAGTAGTCAGCCCCCTTCACCCACGGCCGGACAACGAAGTTGACCGACGAGTCGGCCAGTTCGTGAAGCTTGATGATGGCGGCTGGATCCTTCAGCACGAGCGGGTGCTCGTCGACGATCCGCTTCAGGATCGCCTGCGCCTTGTCGGTGTCGTCGCCGTAGCCGATGCCGAAGGTCAGATCGACGCGGCGGGTCTCGCTGGCACTGGCGTTGGTGATCGTGTCGCCGCCGATCTTCGCATTGGGCACGATCATCACCTTGTTGTCGAACGTCCGCACCGTGGTGGCGAGCATGTTCATCGAGTCCACGATGCCATTCACACCCCCGGCGTCGACCACGTCGCCGACGTCGAACGGACGGTAGGCAAGGATCAAGAGGCCGTGGGCGAAGTTGGCCAGGGTTCCCTGCAGGGCGAGCCCGATCACGAAGGCGGCACCGCCGATGAGCGCGAGCAGCGGGTTGATGTTGACTTCCAACGCCGACAGGGCCACCACGATGCCCACGATCCTCGTGGCCAGCCGGACGAAGCTCACCATGAACGACCGCAGCAGCGACGAGGCGCCCTTGATCCGCGACAGCGCCTTGCCGATGAGGCTGCTGAGAATCCACGACAGGATCCAGAAGCCCGCCAGGATGGCCAGGAACTTGACGATGTTCCAGGCCCAGCGAAGCCCGCCCTGCTCCGAAAACACCCAGGTCTTCAGCACCTCAGCCGCGGTGGCGGTGTCCTTCACATCGACTTCGAGGCCGCTCACGGCCGTCGAGTAGGTGCGAAACTCCGCGGGATCGCCCCCCTTCTTCTCCCATTCATCGAGCACGACCCGCAGCTGGTCGCCGAGGATCGTCCGCTCCTCCTGCAACGTGGCGATTTTCGCGGCCGCCTCCGGTGGCGGCTCGCTACCGGGATCAGAGTTGCCCTTCAGCGCGGCGAGCCGCAGCTGCGCGATCTCCGCGACCTTGTCCTTGAGACGGTCGCGCCACTGCACGGCGGCTTCCGCAAGCTCCTCCTTTGTGAGCGGCCGCGTGAGGAGCTTCAGGTGATCGACCGTCTCGGCCTCGGCGTGGGTGACGGGCACCGCGGGCACTTCCTCGGTCTTCTTCTCGCCGTCTGGCGTGTCGGCGGCAAGCACCAGCGGCGGCAGTAGGCCGCTCGAGAGCAGCATGACCACGCAGCCGAACCAGGCGATCGCCTGCCGACCGGGAGGGGTGATTCGTGCGGGCATGTCGACGTCCTCGTTGGGTGCCGGGAGAGTCGGCGGACAGAATACCCGCCAACGTCAGTTCTGGTAGACGGCGTAGCCGAGCTCGCGGAGTTCCTGGGCCCAGGCCACCTCCGTCGCCACCGCATCCTTCCAGGTCATCGCCGGGAAGTCGGCGAACAGATCCGGGCGGAGCCGCAGCCCGTACTTCTTCACGAGCGGGCAGCCTTTGTGGCCGCGGAGATGGTTCTCGAAGCGGACGGCCGGATCGATGCCGGTGGAGCCGACGTAGAGGCACGTCATCGCCGGGGTCGTATAGCGGTTCTGCCGCTGAAACCGCCGCTCGCCGCGGACCTTCGTGTGGAGTTCGATGCAGTAGACGCGGTGATGCAGCCGCGAACGCCGCCGGTCAGGCACGGGTGATCCGCGTGGCGACGTGCCGTGCCGCGTTGGTCGCGGCAGCGGCGGTGACCGATCCGGCCATCCACATCGTAGCGCCGGCCAGAGCGCCGGCGAGCGCTCCCGCCGGCCCGGCCGGAGCCCCGGCCACCGCGAAGGCGAGGCTCGTCGCGGCGAGCCCCGCCGCCTCGCCAGCCCGGCGGCTTTCCTGCTCCGTCTTGCCTCGCTGGTGGGCGGTCCACTCGGCCGCGAGAGCCGCCGCCTCGCCCACGATCGCCGCCGGCAGCATCGTCTTGAGGCCCACGCGCACGCTCGTGCCGAGCACCGTGCGCACGGCCACCCTCTCGGCCGTGCCGACCGCCGCCCGCGCCGACACCGCCGCCGCGGCCCGCGACACGCCCGCGGCCACACGGCCGATCACGATGTCGACCTGCCGGCTCGACCGTCGCGCGGTGGCGCACCACGTGGCGAAGTGCTCGCAGTTGTCGATCACGAGGTCGTAGCCGTCGCGATCCACGTGGGCCAGGGCCCGGGTCGCGATCTCGTCGGGTGAAAACGTGGCGGGTGGTTCGTTCCGCACCCGGATCTGCCGTCCCTCGGCGAACTCGCCCAGGCTCGTCCGCACCACCCGGCCGCCGCCGAACGGATTGCGGAACTCGTGAGGACGGGCATGCACGACCGTGCCGTCGCCGATGTCGATGCCGTGATGCAGGTAGGTGACGGTCGAACCGACGATTCGGTGCTCGACCTCCAGACGGTCTCCTCGCGCCATTGGGCAGGGGCCCTCCTTCTCGAAGAGTGTACGCGGCTGCCGGCCGGCCGGTTCGCCGTCTGTGAGATTTGTGTGTGGCCAGCGAAAGCCGCTTGTTGTCGACCCTGTCGCCCCCTACGGTGGAGACCGTTGCCCGGCTGCCCCAGGACCATTTCCGTGGAACTCCTCGAGTCGTTCGCCACGCTCTCGGCGGGGCAGGTCGTGCTGCTGCTCCTGGCCCTCGCGATCGCCTTCGGGTTCGAGTGCGTCAACGGCTTCCACGACACCGCCAATGCGGTGGCCACGGTCATCTACACCAAGAGCCTGAAGCCGACGCCGGCCGTGGTCTGGTCGGGCCTCTGGAACTTCATCGGCGTGCATGCCGGGGGCATCGGGGTCGCCTTCAGCATCGTCCACCTGCTGCCGGTCGACCTACTCGTGAACATCAAGACCGGCCGCGGGCTGGCGATGGTGCTCTCGCTGCTCGGGGCCGCGATCATCTGGAACTTCGCCACCTGGTATCGCGGCCTGCCGGCCTCCAGCTCGCACTCGCTCGTGGGCTCGATCATGGGTGTCGGCATGATGAACGCATGGATGGAGCGCGGGTCGGCCTTCAAGGGGATCAACTGGCACAAAGCGACCGAGGTGGGCCTGGCCCTCTTGATCTCGCCCGTGATCGGCTTCGCCCTGGCCGCGCTGTTGCTCGTGCTCTCCAAGAAGCTGATTCCAGCGAAGGAGCTCTACGAGCCTCCGCATGGCGACCGGCCGCCGCCGTGGTGGATCCGGGCGCTGTTGATCGGCACCTGCACCGGCGTGAGCTTCGCGCATGGCTCCAACGACGGCCAGAAGGGCATGGGGCTGATCATGCTCGTCTTGATCGGAATCGTGCCGGCCGCCTACGCCCTCGACATGCGGGCGTCGCGGGACGAGATCACCGCGGCGGCCACCGCCGCCGCCGACCTGGAGTGGGAACTGACGCAGTCCGACGTGGCCACCATGATGACGGCGCTCAAGGAGCGGCACGTGGCGATGACCCGTGTGGAGCGGATCGCCCGCAGCGAGGGTGTCGCCGCGGCGGCGGTGGTGGAGTCGGAACTCGTCGACGACGCGCTCGACCCGTTTCCCTCGGCCGACGTCGTACTCCAGACGCTCGATCCGCTGCCGCTCGTGCGGGAGGTGCGATCGAGCCTCGACGGCCGCGAGAGCTTCTCCGACCTCTCGGCCGACGACCGCTGGAAGCTCCGCACCCAGCTCGTCGAACTTGGCGCCTCCGTGCGGGCCCTGCTCGCCGAGTTCGGCGACCGCATCACGGAGGATCGCCGCAAGGTGCTCAAGGGCCTCGCCGGCACGCTCGCCAAGCCGGTCGAGTACGTGCCGGAGTGGGTGGTGATGGGCGTGGCCCTGTGCCTCGGCATCGGCACGATGTTCGGTTGGGAGCGGATTGTCGTGACGGTGGGCGAGAAGATCGGCAAGACCCACCTCACCTACGCCCAAGGGGGCGCGGCGGAGCTCGTGGCCGCCTCGACGATCGCGATGGCCGACTCCCTCGGCATGCCGGTGAGCACCACCCACGTGCTCTCCAGCGGCGTGGCGGGCACGATGTGGGCCAACAAGTCGGGTATCCAGCCGGAGACCGTCCGTGAAATCGCCCTCGCCTGGGTGCTCACGCTCCCGGTGGCGATGGCGCTCGCGGGCGGCCTCTACTGGCTCTCCACGTTCGTCACGGGCTGACGACTGCCGCGACTCCTTCGCGAACCTGTGCCGACAGATCGAACCGGTCGAGGTTCATCACCTTCGTCCAGGCGGCCACGAAGTCGGCGACGAACGTCTCCTTGGCGTCGGCGCTGGCATAGACCTCGGCGATCGCCCGGAGCTGCGAGTTCGACCCGAACACCAGATCGGCCCGGCTCGCCGTCCACTTCACGGCGTCGCTCTTCGTGTCGCGGCCCTCGAAGAACTGGTCGCACATGGGCGACGGCTTCCACGCGGTGCGCATGTCGAGCAGGTTCGTGAAGAAGTCGTTGGTGAGCGTGCCGGGCTTGCTCGTGAGCACGCCGAGCGAGGCCATCGGCCCCGCGCCCGTGGTGGCGCCGAGCACCCGCAGTCCGCCGACGAGCACCGTCATCTCAGGGGCCGAGAGCGTGAGCAGCTGCGCCCGGTCGACGAGCAACTCCTCCGCTGGCCGGTCGATCTCGCGGGAGAAATGGTTGCGAAACCCGTCCGTCTTCGGCTCGAGCACCGCGAACGAGTCGGCATCGGTCATTTCCGGCGTGGCGTCGGTGCGGCCCGGGGCGAACGGCACGGTCACGTCGTGGCCGGCGTCCCGCGCCGCCTTCTCGATCGCCGCCGAGCCGCCGAGCACGATCAGGTCGGCGAGCGACACCTTCGTGCCGTCCGTCTGCGCGGCGTTGAACTCCCGCTGCACGCGCTCGAGCGTCTCGAGCACCCGCGTCAGGTTCGCCGGCTCGTTGACCGCCCAGTTTTTCTGCGGGGCCAGACGGATCCGGGCGCCGTTCGCGCCGCCCCGCTTGTCGCTGCCTCGAAACGTGGAGGCCGAGGCCCAGGCCGTCTTCACGAGGTCGGGCACCGACAGGCCGGAGGCGAGAATCTTTGACTTCAGCGCGGCGACGTCGGCCGCATCGACGAGTCGGTGATCAACCGGCGGTACCGGATCCTGCCAGAGCTGGGCCGGCGGCACCTCGGGCCCCACGAGCCGTGCCACCGGGCCCATGTCGCGGTGCGTGAGCTTGTACCAGGCCTTGGCGAACGCCTGCTGGAACTGCTCCGGGTGCTCGTGAAACCGCTTGGAGATCGGACCGTAGGCGGGATCCATCCGCAGGGCGAGGTCCGTCGTGAACATCATCGGCGCATGCGACTTCGCGTCGTCGTGGGCGTCGGGCACCGTGCCCTTGGCCGAGGCGTCCTTGGGCGTCCACTGCCAGGCCCCGGCCGGGCTCTTGGTCAGCTCCCACTCGTAGCCGAAGAGGTTGTCGAAGTAGCCGTTCGACCAGCTCGTGGGCGTGGAGGTCCAGGCGCCCTCCAAGCCGCTGGTGATCGTGTCGGCCCCGCGACCCGTGCGGAAGCGGTTCTTCCAGCCCAGGCCCTGCTCCTCGAGCGGCGCTGCTTCGGGGGCAGGCCCCACGTTATCGGCGGGCCCGGCGCCGTGCGACTTCCCGAACGTGTGGCCACCGGCGATCAGGGCCACCGTCTCCTCGTCGTTCATCGCCATCCGGGCGAAGGTCTCGCGGATGTCGCGGGCCGCGGCGAGCGGGTCAGGCTTGCCGTTCGGGCCCTCGGGGTTCACGTAGATCAGGCCCATCTGCACGGCCGCAAGCGGATTATCGAGTTTGCGTTCGCCCGTGTATCGCTTGTCGCCGAGCCACTCGGTCTCCGGCCCCCAGTCGACGTCGGTCTGCGGCTCCCAGACATCGGCCCGGCCGCCGCCGAACCCGAAGGTCTCGAAGCCCATCGACTCCAGGGCCACGTTGCCGGCGAGGATCATCAGGTCGGCCCAGGAGATCCGCCGGCCATACTTCTGCTTGATCGGCCAGAGCAGCCGCCGGGCCTTGTCGAGGTTGGCGTTGTCGGGCCAGCTGTTGAGCGGCGCGAACCGCTGCGTGCCGTAGCCGGCGCCGCCGCGGCCGTCGGCCACGCGGTAGGTGCCGGCGGAGTGCCAGGCCATGCGGATGAAGAGCGGGCCGTAGTGACCGTAGTCGGCGGGCCACCAGTCCTGGGAGGTCGTCATCAGCGTGCGAAGATCCTGCTTGACGGCCGCAAGGTCGAGCGTCGCGAACTCCGCGGCGTAGTCGAAGTCGCCGCCGAGCGGGTTCCCGGCGGGCGGGTTCTGGTGGAGGATCTCGAGGTTGACCTGGTTCGGCCACCAGTCGCCGTTGGTCATGCCCCCGGCCGAGGTCGTTCGCGTCGTGGCGGCGGCGTGCCCGATCACGGGGCACTCGGCGGCAGGATCGGCGGCACGGCAGGGCAGGGCACAGAGCATCGCCCCGGCCAGCATGCAGGCAATCGTTCGGCGGCTCATCGGTGTTCTCCTCGAGGTCGGCCCATCGGCGGCCGCGAAGGCGGCTCGCCATAGTGGCATCGTTGCAGCCGGAGCGCAATACTTCAAATGCATGGCATCTCTACGTGCGATGCAGAAACCGTATGGCAAGGATCGGGTCCATGGATCTCGACCAACTTCGGTACTTTCTCCGTGTCGCCGAGCGGCAGAGTTTCACCAAGGCCGCCGCGGACCTCGCGATTTCGCAGCCGGCGCTCAGCCGCTCGATCCAGAAACTCGAAGAGGATCTCGGTCAGCCGGTGTTCGAGCGGCAGGCACGGGCGGTGGTGCTCACCGACGCCGGCCGGCTGCTCCAGGCCCGGGCCCGGCAGGCATTGGCTTTGCTGGACGACACGCGAACTGAGATCACCGACGACGGCCGGAGCGGACGCCTTCGCATCGGCGCGATCCCGACGGTCGCGCCCTACTTCCTTCCGGACGTGCTGCGACGGTTCACGAAGGCGTTTCCCAACGCGTCGGTCGTGGTCCGGGAGGAGACGACGGCGCTGCTCCTCAAGGCCTGCGGAGACGGCGAGATCGACCTCGGCATCCTGGCCCTGCCGGTGTCGGCCCCTTCCCTCGACGTCGAAACGCTCTTCGAGGAGGAACTCCTCCTCGTGATGCCTCCCGATCATCCGCTGGCCTCGCGGCCGACCGTCAGGATCGCCGACATCGAGTCGCTGCCATTCATCCTCCTCGACGAGGCCCACTGCCTCACCGACACGATCGTCTCGTTCTGCAAGCAGCGGTCATTTCAGCCGGTGGCGGTCGAGCGGACAAGCCAACTCGCGACCGTCCAGGAACTCGTCTCCCTGGCACACGGAGTGTCGATGATCCCCGCCATGGCGAGCCGCTGCGACCGCAGCGATCAGCGGGTCTACCGGTCTCTGGCCGGCCGGCGTCCGACGCGCACGATCGCCGCGGTCTGGAATCCCTACCGCTTCCAGAGCCGGCTGCTCATCTCGTTCCGCGACCTCCTCCGCGGTCACGGTCCCCCTGCCGGGCGGCATGCCGATTGACGGCAACGGAAGCACCCGTGTCAATTGCGGCTCATCGACCGGCTCCGCAGCGGAGCCGCGTGGACGATCGAGCGATCCCCGAAAGGCCGCCTCGCCGGCGGAGCATGCGACCATGACGAAGTTCCCGGTGTACGGAGCCATCGACGGCCCCATCGTGATGATCGGCTTTGGCTCGATCGGCCGCGGTACGCTGCCGCTCATCGAGCGCCACTTCACGTTCGACCGCTCGCGGTTCGTGGTCATCGACCCCGACGACCGGGACCGGGCGATCCTGGACCAACACGGCATCCGCTTCATCCATCAGGCGGTCACCCGCGATCGCTACCGCCACCTCCTCGAGCCGCTGCTCACCGCCGGCGGCGGCCGCGGGTTCTGCGTCAACCTTTCGGTCGACACCTCGTCGCTCGACATCATGCGGCTGTGCCGGGAACTGAACACGCCCTACATCGACACGGTCGTCGAACCTTGGCCCGGGTTCTACTTCGACCGCACCGTCGGCCCGGAGGCCCGCACGAACAACGCTCTGCGGCACACCATCCGCGAGGAGAAGGCCCGCCACCCCGGGGGCTCCACCGCCGTATCGTGCTGCGGTGCGAATCCGGGGATGGTGTCGTGGTTCGTGAAGCAGGCGCTCGTCAATCTCGCGAAGGACACCGGCCACAAGGGGCCGGAACCGGCGGCCCACGACCAGGTGGGCTGGGCGACGCTGATGCGCGATCTGGGCGTGAAGGGAGTCCACATCGCCGAACGGGACACGCAGCGGGCAAAGCATCCCAAGCCGATGAACACGTTCGTCAACACCTGGTCGGTGGAGGGCTTCCTCTCGGAGGGCATGCAGCCCGCCGAACTCGGCTGGGGCACGCACGAGCGGTGGCTTCCGGAGAACGGCCGCCTCCAGACGATCGGCTCGAAGGCGGGGGCCTATCTCCTGCAGCCGGGCGCCAACACGCGGGTGCGGTCCTGGTGCCCCACACCGGGGCCGCAGTATGGCTTCCTCGTCACGCACAACGAGTCGATCTCGATCGCCGATTACTTCACGCTGCGGGATGGCGACCGGGTCGCCTACCGCCCCACCTGCCACTACGCCTACCACCCCGCCGACGACGCCGTGCTCTCGCTCCACGAGCTTTTTGGCCGCGGCGGCGAGCGGCAGGAGGCGATCCACATCCTCGGCGAGGACGAGATCGTCGACGGCATCGACGAGCTGGGCGTGCTGCTCTACGGCCACGCGAAGAACGCTTACTGGTACGGCTCGCGGCTCTCGATCGACGAGACGCGCGACCTCGCCCCCTACCAAAACGCCACCGGCCTGCAGGTCACCTCGGCGGTGCTCGCCGGCATGGTGTGGGCGCTGGAGAACCCCGACGCTGGCATCGTGGAAGCCGACGAGATGAACTACCGCCGCTGCCTCGAGGTGCA
>CAXNJC010000015.1:0-10262 GCA_964202525.1 Pirellulales bacterium | reverse complement strand
CGAGTCGAAGTATCCCCACTGCTGCCAGTCGGTGCAGCACAGGGCGGGAGGCTGCTGGCCCCTGGCCCACGCCGACTTCTCCATGACGAGCACGGTCTTCGACAGGCCGTCGGTGACCTTCGCGACGGTCACAGGCGGCAGGCGGGAATAGACCGTGCCAGACCTCCCCGTGAAGACCATCCCTGACTTCGCGATGATGCCCCGCCACGACTTCTCGAACTCGTCGTTCTCGGCTTGCCGCTGCGCCGGGCTGTCGATCTTGGTCTGGTAGTTTCCGAAGTCCCAGCCGGTCGCCACGCCGGCGTAGTCGGTGAGGTGAAACACCGTGCCCCACGAGGTGGGCCGACTCACACGGGAGACGCGGGAAGGACACTTGACCGCGGCCACGGAGTCTTCGAGCGGCGAGTTCACGCCGAGGGAAAAGCCGCCCTGCTCGACGGCTTTCCGGTGCACCGTGGTGAGCTCCATGAAGGGCAGGATCTGAAACACCCACCCGGCCCGCTCGTAGCCTGCCGAGGGTGCCGGCTGGAAGTTTCGGTCAGCGAGGATCGTGCCGGCGCTCGGAAACGCCTTCTTCGTGCCCAGGTAGAGCTGGGCGGCCGTGCCCACCTGCTTGAGATTGTTGAAGCAACTCGCCCGCCGCGACGACTCGCGAGCAGCCTGCACGGCCGGCAGGAGGAGACCGATCAGGACCGCGATGATCGCAATCACCACCAGGAGCTCGACGAGCGTGAAACCATGCACCCGCGAACCGAAGCGGCTGAGACGAGCCGGCACAACGAGCATCACAACAGCCCCCACACGGGATGCATACGGACAGCCTGGGCAGAAAGTCTCCCCCGATAAAAAGTACTTTACCAGCAGCCTGCCGCGGGCGTCAAGACGTTCCGCGCGTCAAGACTTCCCGCATGGACCGGTGGATCCGCGCACGACGAGGTCGGCTTCCACCTGGACCGACTGGAAGCCGCTCTCGACCGCCGGCGACTCGATCCGGCCGATCACGATGGCGGCTGCCCGGGAGCCGATTTCCGCCGCCCGCTGCCGGACCGTGGTCAGCGGGGGCGTCATCCCCGCAGCAAAATCGAGGTCTGCGAACCCAACGACGGAGAGATCGTCGGGGATGCGAAATCCAGCCTCGGCCGCGGCGCGGTAGACGCCGATCGCCTCGTGGTCGGTCGCCGTCACGATCGCCGAGGGACGCGGCTCGCGGGCAAGCAGGCGAGCCGCCACCTCCCGGGCGTTGTCGCCCGCCGAGTTGAGCTTCGACACCCGGAGGCGGATGCCGGCGGCGCTGAACGCCGCTTCGAGCCCGCGCCGGCGATCGATCGCCCAGCGCTGCGACTCGACCTCGCGGCTGCTGATGTAGGCGACCTGCCGGTGGCCGAGATCCGTGAGATGACGGGCGACCAGCCGGGTGGCCGCCGCCTCGTCGGTCGTCACGGCATCACACATCGCCTCGTCGGAGTGGTAGTCGATCATCACCACCGGCACCGTGCGGTCTTGAAGCTCGCGGGCGTGGTGGTAGTAGGCGAGGCCGAACGGCGGCCAGAGGATCATGCCGTCCACACGGCGATCCAGGAGCCGGTTCATCAGCCGAATCCCCTGCTCTTCGTCGGCCTCGAAGTGGGGCATGTGCTCCAGATCGCCCAGCCAGACGGTGATCGGCAGGTAATCGGCCCGGGCGAGCCGCTCGTGGATTCCGGCCAGCACGCCGACCCAGAACGAATCGTACGGCGGAATCACCACGCCGATCGTCCGCGTCCGGCCGGTCTGCATTCCGCTGACGAGCAGGTTGCGCCGCCAGCCCAGCGTGGCCGCGGCCGCCATCACCCTCTCGGTGGTCAGTTCGCTGAAGTTGGCATGGTCGCCGCGCAGGATTCGCGACGCGGCCCCCAGCGAGACGCCCGCCAAGGCGGCCACATCCTGGAGCCGGGCCGGGCGGCCGGCCGAACGAGATGATCCGGTGGGGGGATTCGCCATGGCAATCCGGTCCGTCGATGGACAACCCGTGTTAAAGTGTTTAAAACGCCGCCGAGATCGGGTTCCGCGGGGCCGCCGCGGCTGGTCTGCCTGATCGGCCGCTCCTCCGCCCACGTTTCCGATCACGTCTCATTGGAGACTCCGTGCCATGAAGGCCCACGCACCGCACTCCGCCACCGCATTCTCGCCTCCGCCGGCGCGGCCGGCGGCCCGCATCTTCCCCTGGCAGGAACGGCCGAACGGCTGCAGCGACGTCGTCTGGCGACACGACCGCAATCCGGTCATCGGCCGCAAGCCCCTGCCCGACGTGCAGGGAATTTACAACAGCGCCGTCGTTCCGTTTGGGTCGGGCTACGTGGCGGTGTTCCGGCTCGAAAAAACCACGCGTTTTCCGCGTCTGCACCTGGGCCGGAGCGGTGACGGCATCACGTGGGAGATCGACGAGGAACCGATCCAGTTTGCGAACCACGACACCGATCCGGCCGACTACGCCTACGACCCGCGGGTGGTGGAGATCGAGGGGGTGTACTACATCTCCTGGTGCGGCGGGCACAACGGCCCCACCATCAGCCTCGCCCGCACGACCGACTTTGCGTCGTTCGAGCGGCTCGAGAACGCCTTCCTCCCCTTCAACCGCAACGGCGTGCTGTTTCCGCGGCGGATCGGCGGGCGGTACGTGATGCTCAGCCGTCCGAGCGACAACGGCCACACGCCCTTCGGCGACATCTACCTGAGCCACAGCCCCGACATGGTTCACTGGGGCATGCACCGCCTCGTGATGCGCAAGGGCGGCGACCACGTCGGTCAGTGGTGGCAGCGGACCAAGATCGGCGCCGGCCCGATCCCGATCGAGACCCGCGACGGCTGGCTGATGATCTATCACGGCGTGATCGACACCTGCAACGGCTTCGTCTACAGCATGGGAGCGGCCCTGCTCGATCTCGACGAGCCGTGGCGGGTGCGCGCCCGCACCGATCGCCACCTGCTCACACCGGAGGCCGACTATGAAGTCTCCGGGCATGTGCCCAACGTCGTGTTCCCGTGCGCCGCGCTCCACGACGAGGCGAGCGACCGCCTGGCGATCTACTACGGCGCCGCCGACACGTGCACCTGCGTCGCCTACGCGCACCTCGGCGAACTGATCGATTTCGTGAAGCGGCACTCCGTCGTCTTCTAAGGTCGTCGCTCCGCGGCAGGGCCCCCGGCGGTGATCACGCTCCACCCTCTCGACGCGGCGATCATCGCCGCCTTCGTGCTCGTCACGATGGCGGTGGGGTTCTGGATCTCCGGGCTCGCGTCGAAGAACATCCGCAGCTATTTCCTCGGGGGAAACGCCATCCCCTGGTATCTGCTCGGCGTGTCGAACGCCTCGGGGATGTTCGACATCAGCGGCACGATGCTGATGGTCTACTGGCTGTTCGTCTACGGCCTGAAGAGCGTGTGGATTCCATGGCTCTGGCCGGTGTTCAACCAGATCGTGATGATGGCCTACCTCTCGGTCTGGATGCGGCGGTCAGGGGTGGTGACGGGCGCCGACTGGATCGAGCATCGCTTCGGGGCCTCCCGCGGGGCCCAGGCAGCGCATCTCGTGGTGGTGCTGTTCGCGCTGATCAACGTGGTCGGGTTCCTCGCCTACGGCTTCATCGGCATCGGCAAGTTCGCCGCCATCTTCCTGCCCTGGCAGCTGGCCGCCGACCCGGCCACCAATGCCAATCTCTACGGCCTGGCGATCACCGCCCTGACCACGCTCTACGTGGTCAAGGGGGGCATGTACAGCGTGGTGTTCACCGAAGTGCTGCAGTTCCTGATCATGACGGCGGGCTGCATCGGCGTGGGGCTGATCGCGATGGCGCGGGTGTCGCCGGAGGCGCTCGCCGCCGCGGTGCCGCCGGGCTGGGGCGAGATCGGATTCGGCCGGGAGGTGGGGCTCGACTGGGCGGGGATCCTGCCGGCGGCGAACGCCCGGATCGCCTCCGACGGCTGGCGGTTCTTCGCCGCCTTCTTCGGACTGGCGCTGGCGAAGGGGCTGCTCTCGAGCATGGCGGGGCCGGCGCCGAACTACGACATGCAGCGGGTGCTCTCGGCCCGCTCCCCGAGGGAGGCGGCGCTGATGAGCGGGTTCGTGAACCTGGTGCTGCTGTTTCCCCGCTACATGCTCATCGCGGGGCTCACCGTGCTGGCGCTGGTCTTCCTCCGCGACGACCTGGCGGGCATGGGCGACCGGGTCGACTTCGACCTCATCCTGCCCCTCACGATGCGGCAGTTCATCCCCGTGGGCCTGTTCGGCGTGCTGCTCTCGGCCCTGCTGGCCGCCTTCATGAGCACCTACGCCGCGACGGTCAACGCCGCACCGGCCTACGTGGTCAATGACATCTACAAGCGCTACATCAACCCGCACGCCTCCGACCGCACCTACGTGCTGATGAGCTACGCCACGACGGTCGCCGTCGTGCTGGTGGGCACGGCCGTGGGCTTTTTGCTCGACGAGCTGCAGGACGTCGTGAACTGGATCGTGGGGGCCCTGTATGGCGGCTACATCGCCGCCAACGTGCTGAAGTGGCACTGGTGGCGATTCAACGGCTGGGGCTACTTCTGGGGCATGGTGTCGGGAATCGGAGCGGCGCTGGCGTTCACGATCGCCCTCCAGGGGCAGGCGACCGTCTTCGGCCTCGAGAAGAACCTCGCGGTCTCGCCGGCCATCCTCGCGATCTCCCTGGCCGCCAGCGTGCTCGGCAGCCTCGCCACGCCGCCCGACGACCGCGAGGTGCTGCTCGCCTTCTACCGGCGGGTTCGCCCCTGGGGCTTCTGGGGGCCGATCCATGCGGAGCTCCTCCGTCGCCAGCCGGGCGCGGCCGCCAACCGCGACCTGCCGCGCGACGTGTTCAACGTGGCCGTGGGCATCGTCTGGCAGACGGCGCTCACGGCGGGCGGCATCTACCTCGTGATCCACGACTACCAGCGGCTCGGCTGGGCCCTGGGCCTCGCCGCCGGGTGCATGCTGGTGTTGAAGTTCACCTGGTACGACCGGCTCGAGGATTACCCCGCCGACGTGGCCGCCGAGATGGCCGCCGGCGAGCGGGCGCTGCATCCGGGCTGACGGAGATTCTCCATGCCGTTCCGCTGGCAGATCCACGTCGCCATCACCCTCGCGGGCCTGCTCGGCGCCGGCGTTGAGGCGGCAGAGCCCGCGGGCGGCTCGCCGCCGCCCGGCTTCGCCCGGTTCGTCACCCGCTCGGGCACGCGGCTCGTGGACGGCGACGAAACCGTGCGGTTCGTGTCGTTCAACGTCCCCAACCTGCTGATCGTCGAGGATGCCTTTCGCTGGGGAGGCGACCGGCCGTGGCGCTGGCCCGACGCCTTCGAACTCGACGACGCCTTCGCGGCGATCGCGGACATCGGCGGCCAGGTGGCCCGCTCCTACGTGATCACGGTGCGCCGCGACGATTCCGACATGGGGCCCTTCGTGCACGTCACCGGTCCGGGCGAGTTCAACGAGGAGGCGTTCCTCGCCATGGACCGCATGCTCGCCGCCGCCAACCGGGCCGGCGTGCGGGTGATCGTGCCGCTGGTCGACAACTGGAAATGGCAGGGGGGCGCGCCGCAGTACGCCGGCTTCCGCGGCAAGCCGCCCGAGGCTTTCTGGACCGACCCGGAGGTGATCGCCGACTTCAAGCAGACGATCGAACACGTGCTCCTGCGGCGGAACACGATCACGGGCACTCCCTACCGCGACGACCGGGCGATCTTCGGCTGGGAGACGGGCAACGAGCTCGACGCGCCGCCCGGCTGGACCCGCGAGATCGCCGGCTTCATCAAGCGGCTCGATCCCAACCATCTCGTGATCGACGGCAACTCCCTCCACGGCGTGCCCGCGGCATCGCTCGACGAGCCGACCATCGACGTGGTCACCACGCACCACTATCCGGAGCCCGGTCGCGACATGGTCGCGGCGGTGGAGGCCGCGATCGCGGCGACGGCCGGTCGAAAGCCATTTTTCGTGGGCGAGGCCGGATTCGTGCCGCTGGCCGACCTGCAGCGGGTGGCGGAGAAGGTGGTCGATTCGGAGGCGGCGGGGCTCTTGTTCTGGAGCCTGCGGTTCCGCAGCCGCGACGGCGGCTTCTACTGGCACTCGGAGCCGGCGGCCGAGGGCCGCTACAAGGCCTTCCACTGGCCGGGCTTCCCCTCGGGCGCCGCCTACGACGAGCATGAGCTGCTCGCCTTCACCCGAAACGCAGCCCATCGCATCCGCGGGCTCGAAGCCCGCCCGCTGCCGGCTCCACGGTCGCCGGAGATGCTGCCGGTGGTCGACCACGCCGCGATCTCGTGGCGGGGAGCGGTCGGGGCGACGAGCTACGTGCTCGAGCGGGCCCCTGCCGCAGGCGGCCCGTGGGAGGTGATCGCGGCCACTGCCCGCGAAGACCACGTGCAGTATCGCCCCCTGTGGGCCGACGAGGCCGCGGCACCGGGCACCACGGCCTGGTATCGCGTGAGCGCAGTCAACGCCGCCGGCCGCTCGCCGCCCTCGCTGGCCGTGGGGCCGGTGGCCGTGCGCAGCCGGCTGCTCGTCGACGAACTCGACGACATGTCCAGGCTGGCGGACCGTTCGCCCGGCGTCGAGATCGTCACGGGCAACGCGCGTGCCACGCAGGAGGATGCCTCGCGGGCACTCCTCCCGCGGGGCGGCTCGCTCACCTACCGGGTCGAGGAGCCCGTGTCGAGCGTGCGGGTGCTGGCCTTCGCCGCCGCGGCCCACGCGCGGCTCGCGATCCGGGTGGGGTCCGCCGGACCGGCCGATCCCGGGCCCGGCACCGTCCGCGGGGTCGGGGGGGGCGATTACGGCTATCTGGTGCCTTTGGAGTTCGCTGCCACGCCGTCCGTGGCGGGCACTGACGTGACGCTGACCGCCGGCGACGAGCCGCTCCAGGTGTCGCGGGTCGAAGTCCGGTTCGGGCCGGAGGACTGCCGCTGACCGGCCGCCCACGGTCTGCCGGCGCCCCCTGAGCCGCCCCGCGCGGGCGAACCGCGGGGCTTCGGACCGCGTAGCACGTGGCGAGGAGAGCCCCCGCAGAAACCAGTCGTTATAGTAGTTGCATGGCGGCCGGGGGACGGGGTCTTTTCGCGGCCTCGTCGGCGGGCGCTCAGGAGGGTGGCGGCATGGCAATCCGGAGGACATCGCTGCGGCGCACGCGGCAGCCCGATGCCCTGACCGTCGAGCGGCTCGAGGGCCGCAGGCTCCTCGCCACCGTGTCGCTCGAGGCGGAGAACGGCACGCTCACCGGCGTGGCTCGGAGCACGGCCGTCGCCGGCTACACCGGCTCCGGCTATGCGACAGGCTTCGACCAGGCGGGCGACCGCGTCACCTGGTCGGCGTTCTCGGCCACTCCGGGATCCTATCGGCTCACGGTCCGCTTCCGCTCCCCGTTCGGCGACAAGGGCTTCGAAGGCGCACTCAATGGCGTCGCGCTGTCCGGCACGTTCAAGCAGTCCGCGGCCTTCGCCACCTACGACGCCGGCCTCGTGACGCTCACGGCATCCAACACGCTCCACCTCGGCGGCGGCTGGAACTACTACGACATCGACGCGGTCACGCTCACCTCGGAGACTCCGGTGCTCCCCAAGCCGGTGCCGGCCGTCCCGGTCAACGCATCCGCCTCGCCGCTGGCGAAGGCCCTCCTCGCCCGTGTCGCCGCAGGCTACGGCTCGGTCACGCTCTCCGGCCAGAACGAACGCACCGACCTCTCCGTGATCCAGTCGGCGAGCGGCAAACTGCCGGCGATCGTGGAGGGCGACTTCATGGACTATTCGCCCAGTCGGATCGCCAACGGCGCCAACCCCCGCACGCTCTCCGAAGACTTCATCGCGTTGGCGAAGGACCAAGGTTATCTCGTGTCGATGGCCTGGCACTGGAACGCCCCCACCAAGCTCGTGAACTCCACCGAGTATCCCTGGTGGCGGGGCTTCTACACGCAGGGCACCACCTTCGACATCGCGGCCACGCTCGCCAATCCCACGGGCAGCGACTACCAGGCCCTGATCCGCGACATTGACGCGATCGCCGTGCAACTGAAGAAGTTCGAGGCCGCCGACGTGCCGGTGCTCTGGCGGCCGCTGCACGAGTCGGAAGGGGGCTGGTTCTGGTGGGGCGCGAAGGGACCGGAGGCCTTCAAGCAACTCTGGCGGCTGACCTATGACCGGCTCACCACCCATCACGGCATCGACAATCTCGTCTGGGTGCTCACCAGCGAGGACCCGGCCTGGTATCCGGGCGACGACGTGGTCGACGTCGTGGGCGTGGATGCCTATCCCAGCGACCGCTCCGACACACTTTCCTCCCGGTGGAGCCCGCTGCTGGCCCGCTTCGACGGCAAGAAGCCGATCGCGCTCACCGAGTTTGGCGGCGTGCCCGACATCGACGCGATGCGGCAGGTCGGCGTGTCGTGGGCCTACTTCTGCTCCTGGAACGGCACCTACGGGCCGTCGATCGAGACCTCCGCGAAGGTGCAGCGGGTCTACACGTCGGCGGCCGTCATCACCAGGGACGAGAATCCTGCCCTCGTGCCGGCGGCACCGTCGGGAGTGGTGACCGTCGCCGCGGGCGTCACGCAGATCGATGCCACGAGCCGCACGGGCACGACTCCGCTGATCAAGCGCGGCGCGGGCACGCTCGTGCTCACGGCGGCCAGCACCTTCTCCGGCGGCACCGTGGTCGAGGAGGGGGAGGTGATCGTCCGCCACGTGGCGGCGCTCGGCAGCGGGGGCCTGGAGGTCCGCAGCGGTGCCCGCGTGACCCTCGATGTCGGGTACGACGCCGTGACCGTGGCGCGTCTGGTGCTCGACGCGGGGAGCCGCGTCGATGTGGGCACGGGCCGAATCTCCGTGCCTGCCGGCGGCGTCGACCCGGGCACACTCCAGGAGCGGCTCACGCAGGGGAGCAACGGCGGCGGCTGGGACGGAGCCGCGGGCCTCGGCTCCACGGCGGTGGGGACCGCCGGCGTGATGGCGGTGGGCGCGTCGGGCGCCGGCGCAGACATCACGGTCGGCTGGGCGGCCGTGGGCGACACCGATCTCGACGGATTCATCGACGCCATCGACATCGCCAACGTGCTGGCCGGCGGCCGGTACGGCACGACGGAAACCGCCGCCTGGGAGCAAGGCGACTTCAACTACGACGGCATCGTCGACACCCTCGACATCGCGGCGATGCTGGCGACCCAGCTCTTCAACGCGGGCTCCTACCGCACGCCGCCCGCGCCGCCGCCGACTCCCCCCGAAACCTCCCCGCACCATGTGAGCTTCGCCGTCACCAACAGCTGGACCGGCAACTTCTCGGGCACGGTCGTGATCCGCAACCGCGGCACCGCGCCGATCGCCGGCTGGACGCTGGAGTTCGACCTGGCGGCGACCCTCACCGCAGGAAACCTCTGGGGCGCTGAGATCGTCTCGGTTTCCGGCACCCGCTATCGCCTCAAGAACGCCTCCTGGACGGCGGCGATCCCTGCCGGAGGCAGCGTGTCGTTCTCGTTCAACGCGGCCGGAGACGCCGCCGCCGCGGAGATGACCAGCAAGGTCTTCAACGGCCTGCCTGTGGCATGAGGCCCGTCAGGCGGGGTGCGCCGACTCGGCGGCTGACGACTCCGTGACCATCCGGCGGAGGGTGGTGTAGTCGGTCTTGCCGGTGCCGAGCACCGGAATCCGGTCGATCCGCTGCACCTCGTCGAGCCGCATCACGCCCCGCAGGCCGTCGGCGAGCAGGATCTCCGCGGCCTCGCGGAGCGTGAGGTCGAACGTGGTGAACAGCACCACGTGGCGGCCGTCGGCCGTCTCGATGCCCTCCACGGCAACCCGGGGGCCGTCGTCGCCCGGCGGATACCGCTTCTGAAACGGCTCCTCGAGCGCGGGCAGCGAGATCATCTCGCCCCCCGCCTTCAGGAACCGCTTGAGCCGGCCGCGAAACGTCAGGTAGCCGTCGGTGTCGGCCGAGACGAGATCGCCGGTGCGATACCACGTCTGCCCGGCCGCTTCGACGAATGGCGAGGGCCCCTCGTGGCGGAGGTAGCCCTTGAAGATCGAGCGGCCCCGCACCAGCAGCATGCCGGTCGTGCCCTCGGTCACGGGCTCGTGCGTGTCGGGATGGACGATGAGCGCCTCGACGTGGCTCACCGGCGCGCCGATCGAACCGCTCTTCACCAGATCGAGCCGGTTGGCTGCCACCACCGGCGAGCACTCCGTGATGCCGTAGCCTTCGAGGATCACGGCGTCGGGGGCCCGCTGCCGGCAGGCCG
>CAXNJC010000014.1:0-10284 GCA_964202525.1 Pirellulales bacterium | reverse complement strand
CCGCATCGCTCACGCGATTGCGGCTTCCGGGGAATGTCCGGCGATCGGGCACCGGCAGCCCCGAGCCGCAGCGCAAGCCCCCCGGCCTGAGCCCGACTTGCCGCCTTCCGGCCACGCGGAAACAATGGAGCGGTTCCCACCAGGTTTCCAGCACCGGACGCTCATGACCGCACGCGAACCCGTCTCCTCAGCCGAGGCCATGATCGAGGCCGATGGCCTCACCAAGTATTACGGCGATTTCATCGCCATCCAGGACGTCTCGTTCCGCGTGCCCCGCGGCGAGATCGTCGCCTTCCTGGGCCCGAACGGCGCCGGGAAGAGCACCACGATGAAGATCCTCACGGGCTACCTCGCGCCCACGTCGGGCACCGCACGGATCGCCGGGCACGACATGTCGACCGACCGGCTCGCCGCTGCGGAGCGGCTTGGGTACCTGCCGGAGAACGGGCCACTCTATCCGGACATGACGCCCCGCAGCCTGCTCGAGTTCTTCGCCGACGCCCGCGGCCTTCCTGCAACGCGGAAGAAGGAGCGGATCGACGCCGTGGTGCGGCAGTGCGAGCTTGGCAGCGTGATCGGCAAGGCCATCGGTAAGCTCTCGAAGGGCTACCGGCAGCGGGTCGGCATGGCCCAGGTTCTGCTCCACGAGCCCGACGTGCTGATCCTCGACGAGCCCACCAGCGGCCTCGATCCAAACCAGATCCGCGAGGTTCGCGACACCATCCGCAGGCTCGGGCAGAGCAAGACGATCCTCCTTTCGACGCACATCCTCCAGGAGGTCGAGGCGCTCGCGGACCGCGTGATCCTGATCGCGGAGGGTCGCGTGCGGTTCGACGGCCCGCCTGCCGAGTTGCGGCGCGACGGCCGATCGCTCGACGAACGGTTTCACGAACTGACGCGGTCGGCCTGACCCGGCTGCCGCGGATGCCCTCGCCGCCTGCGGTGGGCACGGTCTCGATCCCCTCCAGTTTCCCGCTCCCGATCCCCGACCTGAACGAGGAACCGACGACATGAAGTGGCACGTACTCGACGCCGTCTTCAAGCGGAATTTCGTCGCCTACTTCTCGAATCCGACCGGCTATGTCTTCATCTGCGTGTTCGTGCTCCTCGGATCGCTGGCCGCATTCTGGCCACCCGAGTTCTTCAACTCGAATCTCGCCAACCTCGACCAGCTCAATCGCTACCTGCCGTGGATCCTGCTGGTGTTCGTGCCCGCGATCACCATGAGCGTGTGGGCCGATGAGCGGCGGCAGGGCACCGACGAACTCCTGCTCACGATCCCGGCGAGCGACTGGGAGGTCGTGTTCGGCAAGTATCTGGCGGCAGTGGGCATCTTCACCGTCGCCCTGATCTTTTCCTGCATCTGCAACCTGATCATCCTGCTGAGCTGGGGCACCCCGGACGCCGGGCTGTTCCTCGCCAACTACCTCGGCTACTGGTTCGTCGGCCTCGCCATGCTGGCGATCGGCATGGTGGCCAGCTTTCTGACGAGCAACCTCACCGTCGGGTTCATCCTCGGGCTGCTGTTCAACGCCCCGCTGGCGGCCGCCGAGCAGGCGGGGGCGGTGATGGGGCCGGGGCTCGCCGGCCGCGTGAAGTCGTGGAGCCTGGCGGAGAACTTCTCCGACTTCGGCCGGGGCGTGGTGAGCCTGTCGTCGGTCGCCTACTTTCTCGGCATCGTGGCGGTGTGCCTCTATCTGGCCATGGTGCTCATCGGCCGGCGGCACTGGACGGGCCGTCGCGACGCGGGGCCGATGGGGCTGCACTACCTCGCCCGCACCGCCGGCCTGGCCGCGGCGGCGCTCGGCGCCGTGCTCGTGTTCCGGTCGGTGGACGTGCGGGCCGACCTCTCGCAGGAGCAGATCAGCTCGCTCTCGCCCGACACCCGGAAGCTCCTCCGCACGCTCGAGCCCGGCCGGCCGATCGACATCAAGGCCTACGTGAGCCCGACCGTTCCCGAGGACTATGCCCAGACCCGGCTCAATCTCCTCAACACGCTCAAGCAGGTGCAGCGGCTCGGCCGCGGCAGGGTCAACGTGGAGGTGATCCCGACCGAGCCCAAGACTGAGGAGGCGGCGCTGGCGCTCCAGCAGTATGGGATCGAGCCGCAGCGGGTGGTGTCGCGGGTGCGGGGCACCTATCGCAACGACCAGGAGATCTTCCTCGGCTGTGCGTTCACCAGTGGCCTGGAGAAGGTGGTGGTGCCATTCTTCGACCGGGGAACGCCGGTGGAGTACGAGCTCGTGCGGTCGATCTGCACGGCCGCCCAGCAGAAGCGGCGGCGGCTCGGGGTGCTCACGACCGACGCCGATCTGTACGGCGGCTTCGACATGATGAGCGGCCAGCAGCGGCCGCGGCAACCGCTCGTGGAGGAGCTCGAGAAGCAGTACGACGTGGTGCAGGTCGACGCCACGGCACCGATCACCGAGACGTTCGACGTGCTCCTGGCGGTGCAGCCTTCGTCACTCGGCCCGGAGCAGATGGCCAACTTCGTGGCGGCCGTGAAGGCGGGCCAGCCGGTGGCGATCTTCGAGGACCCGCTCCCCGTGATGATGCAGGGAGTGCCGGGGACGGCCCAGCCGCGGCGGAGCCCGATGGGGCCGATGGCGATGTTCGGCGGAGCGCAGGGGCAGCCCAAGGGCGATCTGGGCCAGCTCTGGGACGCGCTCGGCGTGAAGCTGTCGGCCGGGGCGGATCGCCCCGCCATGGGCGCGATGGGCACCGCCCCGTTCGTCGTCTGGCAGAGCTATAACCCGCACCCCAAGCTCGCGCTGGAAGACGAGTTCGTGTTCATCGACGCCGCCCTGGGGGCGAGTGCCGGCGGCGAGGGGGCGGGTTTCGGCGCCGACCAGCCGATCACCCGCGGGCTGCAGGAGGTGCTGTTTCCGTTTCCCGGCGGTATCGAGAAGACCGGAGGTGCGGAGCTCACGCTCACACCACTGGCCCGCACCGGCAGGCGGTCCGGCACGATCGAGGTGGCGCGGGTCGAGCAGGCGTTGCAGGGGGGGGATTCGCGGATGCTGCGGGCGTTCGAGAAGCCGGGCGACGAGACGCTCACGCTCGCCGTGGCCCTGGAGCGGAAGTTGCCTCCCGCCAAGGAGGGCGATCCCGCGCCCAGACCGATCCGGGCCGTGCTCGTGTCGGACATCGACCTGTTGTCCGGGGTGTTCTTCGGCCTCCGCAACCGCCGCGACGACACCTTCAACTTCGATTTCGACAACGTCACCTTCGCCCTCAACGCCCTCGACTGGCTGTCGGGCGATGATCGCTTCGTGGAGATCCGGAAGCGGAAGCCGAAGCACCGCACGCTGGAGCGGATCGAAGACGCCGTGGCCAGCTCCCGCGAGGACGCCGAGAAGCAGCGATCGGCGTTCATCGCCGAGTTCGACAAGGCCGAGCGCGACGCGAACGAGGCGATGGAGAAGGAGGTGGGGGCCTTCGAGAAGAAGATCAAGGAGATGGAGGCGCAGGGCGACGCCAACCCGCAGGCCGCGATGCAGGCGATCCAGCAACTCGCGAGCAGTCAGCGGCTCGCCCAGCGGAAGCTCGACACCAAGATCGAGCAGCTGCGCAGGAAGCGCGACGCCGAAGTCGAGGCGGTGGAGCGGAAGCTCGAGGCGACGATTCGTCGCGAGCAGGATTGGCAGAAGTGGCTGGCCGTCATCCTGCCCCCGATTCCGCCGTTGATCGTGGCATTCTTCGTCTTCTTCCGCCGCCGCGCTCTCGAGCGCGAGGGCGTGGCCAAGTCTCGGCTCAGGTAAGGAGGATCATGGCGATGCAGGCACATGAGCACACCCCCGGGGCCTCGGCCGCGTTCCGCAGGACGGCGACGTTCCTCGCGGTCGGTGCCGGGCTGCTGCTTCTCGGCGGCTGGCTGAACCTCCGCCCCGCGCTTCGGCAGCGGGCGGTGGTCGGGGAGGACGAGCAGGCAAAGGTCCTGTTCCCCGACCTGGCCGACCCCGGCAAGGCGGCGAGTCTGGAGATCGTCTCGTTCGACGACGCGACCGCGACCCTGAAGCCGTTCAAGGTGGTCCGGTCGGAGGGGGTCTGGGTGCTGCCGTCGCATGAGAACTACCCGGCCGATGCCAAGGACCAGCTCGCGGCGGCCGCCACGGAACTGATCGACCGACCCGTCCTCGACGTGGTGAGCGACTCCCCGGGCGATCACGAGACGTACGGCGTGATCGAGCCCGATCCGGAGAAGGTCAAGGTGGGTATGACGGGCGTGGGGCAGCTGGTCGAGATCCGCGACGCCTCGGGCAACAAGTTGGCCCGGCTGATCGTCGGCAAGGAAGATAAGCGGCCCGCCTCGGGCGACGGCTCGCCGGGCCGCACGCTCCGGTTCGTCCGCCGTGCCGGCCAGGACCGGGTTTATCGCGTCGAGCTCGACACCTCGAAGTTCACGACTCGATTCGACGACTGGATCGAGAAGGACCTGTTGAAGATATCCCCGTGGGACGTGCGGCGGCTGATCATCGACGACTCGTCGTGCTCGTTCGGTGTCGACGAGGCGAGTGGCCGTCCGATGATCTCGCTGGCCCGGCGCTGCCGCGCCGGCCTCGCCTACGACGACAAGGATGCGACATGGTCGCTGATCAAGCTCGAGGGCTTCGACGACAAGAATCAGCCGAAGGAGGAGAAGCTCGCGGAGGGCGAGGAACTCGCCAGCGGGAAGCTCAACGATCTCCGCAACGCGCTGGGTGATCTCAAGATCATCGACGTGGTCCGCAAGCCATCGGGCCTCAGCGCCGAGCTCAAGGCGGAGGAGTCGTTCGCGGGAGATCGCGAGGCGGTGACGTCGCTCGCGCAGCGGGGGTTTTTCGCGGTCCAGAAGGGCGACGTCGTCTCCAGCAACGGGGAGACGATCGTGGGGATGAAGGATGGCGTCGAATATCTGCTCCGGTTCGGCAATGGCACCACCGTCGCCGCCGGCGAGGATTCGGGCGGCGACGCGGCGGTGGGCGAAGACGGTGAAAAGGAGTCCAGCGGCCGCTACCTGTTCGTGCTCGCCCGGCTCAACGAGGACCTCCTCGAGAAGCCGAAGCTCGAGCCGCTTCCGGACGCGCCGGACTCCAAAGCCGCAGTGGACGAGAAGGCCGCCGACGCGAAGCCGGACGCTGCCGACGGCGCCGCCGACGAGCTGAAGAAGGCCGAGGAGGAGGAGGCCAAGGCCCAGGCCGCCCTCGAGGAACGGCGGCGGGTCGAGGCGGAGAATCGCCGCCGGCAGGAGCAGTACGACGAACAGGTCAAGGCGGCGACGAAGCGGGTGCGGGAGCTCAACAACCGCTTCGCCGACTGGTACTACGTCGTCTCGGACAAGGAGTACGACAAGATTCATCTCGGCCGCGACGGCATGATCCAGAAGCAGGCTGCCGAGGAGAAGGCCGAGGAAAAGAAGGACTGATCCCCGCGGCTTTGCAGGGGAACACTCGACCCGTACGATACCGGACTCTCGAGTTCATCCCGCGGCCAACGATGTCCGACATTCTCACCTCGCCGCGGCCGTCGCGATTTGGGCGGGCCGTCGGCTTTCGGCTCGCGGGCATCGGAGCGGCGGTGCCGCCGCGGGTGGTGACCAACGCCGACCTGGCCCGGCTCGGCTGTGACCCCGAGTGGATCGTGGCCCGGTCCGGCATTCGTGAGCGGCGGCACGTTGACGAAGGCGTGGCGACGAGCGACCTCGCGGCGGCGGCCGGAGCGGCGGCGATCGCGTCGTCTGGGCGGCCGCGGGGCGACGTCGACCTGCTCGTGCTCGGCACGTTCACGCCCGACATGTGCATTCCATCAACCGCCTGCCTGGTGCAGGACAAGCTCGGCCTCGACGCGCCGGCGATGGACGTCACGGCGGCCTGCGCCGGCTTCGCCTACGCGCTCGTCACAGCCGCGCAGTTCGTCGCGGCCGGCACGTCGCGGCTGCCGCTGGTGATCGGAGCCGACGCCAACTCCCGGCTCGTCGACCCCGAGGACATCAAGACCTGGCCGCTATTCGGCGACGGCGCGGGCGGAGTGCTGCTCGAGTCCTGCGAGCCAGACGCATCGGGACGGGAGCACGGCCTGCTCGCCTTCGGCTTCGGCGCCGACGGCCGCGGGGCCGGCCTACTCGCGTGCCCCATGAGCGGCTCCCGGCAGCCGCCGTCGGTCGAGGGCCTCGCCCGTCGCGACCAGTTCATGAAAATGGACGGGCGAGCGGTCTTCAAATGGGCGATCCGGCTCGCCGAGGAGAGCGTCCGGCAGGTGCTCGCCCGGGCGGGGATTCCGCAGGAGCACGTCGATCTGTTCGTGCTGCACCAGGCGAACGCCCGGATCGTCGAAGGCGTGCGCGACTCGCTCGGCCTCCCCGCCGACAAGGTGTTCATGAATCTCGATCGCTATGGGAACACGTCGAGCGGATCGATCCCGCTGGCGCTCGAGGAGGCGTGGCGGATCGGCCGCGTCGGGCCCGGGAGCACGGTGGTGATCTGCGGCTTCGGGGGCGGTCTGGCGTGGGGCACGGCGGTCTGGAGGCTCTGAGATGGTCGATTCGGAGGTGAGAACGCTCCCCGCGCGGAAGGCCGTGGCGGCGGGCGACACGTGGGATCTTTCGAGCCTCTGCCGCTCGGATGCGGAGTGGGAGGCGGCGCTCGCGACCTGGGAGGAGCGGATTCCTCAGTTCGTCGCCTACGCCGGCACGCTTGGCACCTCGGCCGAGCGGCTGGCCGAGTGCCTCGCCCACGATCTCGCCTTCGACCGCGAGGGAGACCGGCTCGGAACCTACGCCCAGTTGCGGGCCAGCGAGGACCTCGCCTCGCCCGACGCGCAGCGGATGGTGGGGCGGTTTCAGCACGTCGCCACACGGGCCGGGGAGGCGGCGAGCTTCATCCGCCCCGAGATCATGGCGATCCCGCCCGCCACGCTCGCCGACTGGATGAACCTGCCGGTTTTCGCCCCATACCGCCTGCTGCTCGAGCGGATCATCCGTACGCGGCCTCACACGCTCTCCGAGCGCGAGGAGAAGCTCCTCGCGATGCAGGGCACGTTTGCCGGGACCGCCGGCAAGGTGTTTCGCCAGCTTACCGATGCCGACCTGAAGTTCGGCAGCGTGGCGACGGGGAAGGGGGAGCGGGTCGAACTCTCCAACGCCACCTTCACGACGCTCCTGCACGACACGGCGGCAGACGTCCGCCGAACCGCCTTCCACCAGTACTACTCGCAGTACGAGGCCCACGCGAACACCCTCGCCGCCACGCTTTCCGGGTCGAACGAGCGCGACATCTACGCCGCCCGAGTCCGGAACTTCCCCACCGCCGTCGAGGCGGCGCTGTTCGCTGACCACGTGCCGCTCTCCGTCTACGACCGCCTCGTCGACGCGGTACGGGCGAATCTGCCGGCCGTCCACCGCTACTACGACCTGCGGAAGCGGGTGCTCGGCCTCGACGAGATCCACCACTACGACTGCTACGTGCCGCTCGTGCCGGAGCTCGAGCAGCGGCACACCTGGGATCAGGCCGTGGCCGTGATCCTCGAGTCGCTCGCCCCGCTCGGCAGCGACTACTGCCAGCGGCTGGAGCGGGGGCTGCGCGGCCGGTGGTGCGACCGGTATCCGAACGCCGGCAAGCGGTCGGGGGCGTTCAGCTCCGGGACCTATGATTCCGATCCGTACATCCTCATGAACTTCCAGGAGGACGTGATCGAGCACGTGTTCACGCTGACGCACGAGGCGGGGCACTCGATGCACACCCGCTTTTCAGCGGACGCGCAGCCCTACCAGTATTCGGGGTACACGATCTTCGTGGCGGAGGTGGCGAGCACGTTCAACGAGCAGCTGCTGACGAGGCTGCTGCTCGAGCGGGCGACGTCGCCGAAGGAGCGGGCCGCGATCCTCTCCCGCGAGATCGATTCGATCCGGGCCACCATCATCCGGCAGACGATGTTCGCCGAGTTCGAGCGGAAGACGCACGCCTCGGCCGAGGCGGGTGAGCCGCTCACGCTCGAGCGGCTGCGGGGCATCTACCGCGAGCTGCTCGACGCGTATTTCGGCCCGCGGTTCGCGATCGATCCGCAGCTGGAGCTCGAGTGCCTGCGCATTCCCCACTTCTACAACGCCTTCTACGTCTACAAGTACGCCACGGGCCTGGCGGCGGCGATCACGCTGGCGAAGAAGGTGGCCGAGCGCGCCCCCGGCGCGCTCGACCGCTACCTCGGGTTCCTGCAGGGGGGCTCGTCGAAGTGGCCGCTCGATCTCCTCCGCGACGCGGGCGTCGACCTGGAGACCCCGGCCCCGGTCGACACGGCCCTCGCCCGCTTCTCCGAGCTCGTCGACGAGCTCGCCACGCTTCTCTGAGCGAGACGAGAAGCCCACACGCTTGCTGAACGGCCTGAAGTCAGCGAGGGGCCGCCTGTGCCCCGGGAGCCGGCGTATGCCGCCGAGCGAAGCCACGATGGCGAAGCGCAGGCGGCATCCGAGAGAGCGAACGGCACGATGCCGTTCGCGAACGTCCGGCGACGGGGCACGGGCAGCCCCGAGCCAACCAACAGGGCAGCCCGCATCGCTTACGCGATTGCGGCTTCCGGAGGTGATGGCGGTCAGCCGCCGCTGCGGGCGAGCTCGACGAGCGGCCGCACCATGGAGCCCGTCGCCCCGCCGTCGGTCCATGGCCGGCTCTTCTCCGAGAATGCCGGCCCGGCGATGTCGACGTGCGTCCAGGGGATGCCCCCCACGAACCGCTCGAGAAACTTCGCCGCCGTGATCGCGCCCCCCCAGCGGCCGTCGCCGACATTCTTGATGTCGGCGACCTCACTACGAATCTGCTCGTCGTAGTCGGAGAACATCGGCAGTTGCCAGACGGGCTCGCCCACCTCGCGGGCCGCGGTGGCCACGGCGTCGCAGCAGGCCTGGTCGTTGGCGAACAGGCCGGCCACGTCCTGGCCGAGGGCGACCACGCACGCGCCGGTGAGGGTGGCGAGGTCGACGATCCGCCTGGGCTTCTCGCCGCGGATCACGTCGAGCACGTCGGCCAGCACGATCCGGCCCTCGGCGTCGGTGTTGTGGACCTCGATCGTGGTGCCGCTGCGGGCGGTGATGACGTCGCCGAGCTTGTAGGCCGCGGGGCCGGTCATGTTTTCCACGAGGCCGATGCCGGCGACGACGTCGATCGGCAGCTTCAGCGCCGCGATCGTGGCGATGGCCGCCAGCACGGCGGCCGCCCCCGACATGTCGCACTTCATCGTGAGCATGCCGTCGGTGGGCTTGAGGGATAGGCCGCCGGAGTCGAAGGTCACGCCCTTGCCGACCAGCGCCAGCTGGGGCGGGGCATCCCCCGCCACTCGCGACTGACCCGTGCGGCCGAGGCCGCGGTAGCGGAGCAGCACCAGTCGCGGCGGCCGGGCGCTCCCCCGGCCCACGGCGAGGATCGCATGGCAGCGCTCGCGGACAAGCCGGTCCTCGTCCCAGATCTCGATGTCGAGCCCCGTGCGGCCGGCGATCGCGGCGCACTCGTCGCCGAACGACTGCGGATAGATGTCGTCGGGCGCCATGTTGACGAGCCGCCGGGCGAGGTTGACGCCGTCGGCAATCAGGACGCCGCGGTCGACGGCCTCGACCGGAGCCGAGATCCAGATCGTCGTGCCGAAGGGCGTCCGCTTCCGTTCGGCTCGGTAGAGATCCTGCCCGACCATACCCACGGCCGCCCCCGCCACGGCCTGCTCGACCTGCTTCGTGGTCCACGAGCCATCGGCGAGGAAGGCCACGCGTCCGCGGGGCCGCGCCGCCAGATGCCGCGCCGCCGTCGCCGCCGCGCGGTAGACCACGCCCGCCGTCACGTCTTCCCGCCGGCCGAGGCCGACGACGACGACCTGGCCGGCGCGGAGGCCAGGTGCCGAGAGCAGCGGCACGCATTCGAAGCGGCGGCCGGTGAGTTCGCCCGCCGCAGCGAGCCTACCGAGCAGGCCGCCCGTGGCGGCGTCGACCTCCGCGATCGTGCCCGCCGCCACGCCCCCCTCGGCCATGAAGACGACGAGCGCCTCCGCCTCCACGGACTGGGCTGGCGTGGAAGGCTCGCAGGTGACGGCTCCGGCGGTGGGGAGGAACTCGCGGGACATGGGCTGCTTCTCCGGGGAACGGTTCCGCGGCCCTCGGGCTCGCGACGTCGCGATGTTGTACTCGTTTTCAGCCGCGGAGCGAGCGCGCCGCGATCCACGGCGATGCCAACGCCAGCATCACCGGGAGGACCACGAGATTGCCGGCGAGCCCGCCGACCAGAGTGAGCGCGGAGAGCCAGCCGAACGACACGGTGGGCATGAACCCGC
>CAXNJC010000013.1:0-10601 GCA_964202525.1 Pirellulales bacterium | reverse complement strand
CAGGCCAGCCCGTCGACCGCGGCGGCCAGCCGCTCCGCGAGCACGTCCATGGAGAACCGTTCGCTGGCATGATGCCCCACCGCCACCACGGCCATCCCCGCCGCGACCGCCTCGGTCGCCTGGTGGAGTTTGAGTTCCCCCGTGAGCAGCGTGTCGCAGCCGCCACGGGCGACCTCGGCGATGCAGTCGCCGCCCGAACCGCAGACGATGCCCACCCGCCCCGCCGGACGAGACTGGTCGCCGGCGATCTGCACGTGCCGCACGTGGAGCGCGGCCGCCGCCCGCGCTGCCAGGTCGCCCACGCTCAGGCCGGCCGCCGCCGTGCCGGCACGTCCGAAACCGACGGCCGGCAGCTCCGCATCGGGCTCGATCGGGGCGACGTGGGTCAGCTCCACGAGGTCGGCCAGTTGGTCGTTGATGCCGCCGGCCGCTGAGTCCCACGCGGTGTGGCTGCTCCAGATGCCGGCCCCGGCGGCGATCAGGTCGAGGAGCACGCGACCCGGCCCGGTGTCGGGCGTGATCCGGGGCACGGGACGAAACGGCAGCGGATGGTGTGCGACCACCAGATCGGCCCGCTCGCGGACCGCCTCCTCGGCCACCGTCGGCGTGAGCGTGAGGCACGTCATCACCCGCACGATCGCGTCCCGCCGGGGAGCGACGAGCAGGCCGACGGAGTCCCACGACGCCGCCAGCCGCAGGGGAGCGAGGTGTTCCAGGGCGGTGGTGACGTCGCGAAGCGTCGGCATGCCGAGAGGATACTACGATGGTGTCGCGGCCGTCACGCTCCTCACTCCACTCGTCTCGGGCTCCATGGATACGTCCCGCATCTCCGTGCCGGCGGCCCTGCTCTCCAGGGATCTCCGGCGTTCGTTCCGAGCGGCGCGGGATCTCGGCGTGCGGGGCGTGGAGCTCGATGCCCGTCACGCGCTCGACCCCGCGCAGGTCTCGCGGACCGGCCTCCGCCAGATCCGCAAGTGGCTCGGCGACGAAGGGGTGGTCGTGTCGGCGATCTCATTTCGCACCCGCGGAGGCTACGCCGACACCGAGCGACTCGAGGGCCGCATCGCCGCCACCAAGGAGGCGCTGCGTCTGGCGCACGACCTGGGCACGAACCTCGTGCTGAACCACGTGGGCGAGATCCCGACGGAACCGACCGGCCCCCAGTGGCGGCTGCTCGTCGACGTGCTCACCGACCTCGCCGCTTTCGGCGAGCAGGTCGGGGCGACACTCTGCGCGGAGGCCGGACGGGCGGCGCCCGCCGACATCGCCCGGCTGCTCGCGGCACTGCCCGACGGCGGGCTCGCCTGCGATCTGGTGACCGGTGCGCTCGTCGTGCACGGCCACGATCCCGCCGCGGCGGTCCAGGAGCTCGGCGGGCACGTGGCGTGCGTCCACGCCACCGACGCGGTGGCCGGCCCGTTCGCAGGCCGCGGCCGGGCGGTGATCCTCGGCACGGGCCAGGTCGACTTCCCGGCCGTGTTCGCGGCGCTCGAGGAGCGCGGGTATCCGGGCTGGATCGGGATCGAGCCGGTGGACGACCGCGACGCCGCGAGCGAACTGCACGACGCAGTCGCCCATCTCGGAACGCTGTAGGTCGTAGGAGCGCGGAGAGGCCTGACTGTCGCGGAGGCGGTCAAGACGATCGGCGTAACTGAGATCCTCGCGCTTGGCGAGCCTCAAGCCGGAGGAGCCTGGAAACGAGGCCGTCAGGATCCGGAACGGCGTCGTGGGTTGTGAGAGGTCGACCGTCATCACAATCCGCCGCCGTCGCAGCGCAAGCTCGATCGCCCCACGACGCGATGCGGAGCTGGGGCGGCTGTGACGCGAATCGCTCCGGACGCCCGGGGCATGCGCGCTGTCCGACTGGTCGAGGGGAGGCGCATGCATCGGGGGCCGATACCAGCCAGGTTAAACGTGACGGACTGTGGCACGGCCCACTCATCACGCCGCCACGGGGTAGCGGCGAGCGACGAGCGATGCCATCCGTATGACGGCGAGAAGGCGACCGGGCGACTCGTCGCATCTTCGTGGCGGCGGCGTGGCGGCGTCGGAAGTACGCAGGTGGGCGGGGCGAATCACCTCACTCCGCCGGAGCGAATCGCCTCACCCCCCGGCCTCAACTGAGGCGAATCGCTCCAGCGCCGGGCCGTGTTTTCCCGATTCGTGCGCAGCATTCCCGATCGGTGCTTTTTGAGGTCTGGCACGGGATGTGCCTGTTCACTCTGGCATGAGCCGAGCCGCGAGGTCGGTTGCCACGAGCCACAAGGGCCACTGGGGCGGCCGTTCGCGGGCCGCTGCTCCATACCCGTCTGCACGGTTTTTCGTTTGCTTTCCAACTCGTTGTCGATCCCACCAAAGGAGCTTCACTCATGAAGAGGCTTTTGAGTTCGTGCGCCCGTCTGCCTCGCGTTGGCTTTGCCGTCGGCGTGGCGGCCCTGCTTGGTTCGCTGGTCGTCCCTGGTCCGGTGCTTGCAGAGCCCCTGTACGTTGCATGCCAAGGTGGCTCCGGCGGCTGGCAGAAATGGGACGCGCAGACAGGCCAGTACACCCTGGGAAGCGGCATTTCCGCGGGCAGCTTGAGTGTCGTGGTCTCCGGGAACCGGGTGTACAGCACCGACATCCCGACCAGACGCGTTGCGCTCAGCAGCACCGATGGCTCTGTGATCAACCAAAGTTTCATCGCACCGTCTGCCGGCGCCGATGCACTTGCGATCGCCGGAAATGTGCTTTACGTAACCAGCGGCGGAAACGGGACGGTGAGCACGTGGGACGCAACGACCGGCGCCTCCATCAACTCCAGTTTCATCACTGGTTTGGGTGCACCGTTCGCGATGCTCGTGTCTGGCAGTTCGCTCTATGTTGGAGAGATCGGCACAAACAAGATCAGCCAGTGGAATGCGGCGACCGGCCAGGTCATCAACAGTTCATTCATCACTGGGCTCACCCCGTTCGGACTTTTGAGTGTTGGCAATCGTCTCCTCGCTTCGGACGCAACCGCCAACACCGTCGGGGCATTTGACCTCGCCACCGGATCGGTGATCAACGCCACCTTCATCGCGGGTGTTCCGAGCGCCAAGGGGCTCGCTGTCTCGGGCAGCACACTCTACGTGGCAAGTTGCGACACGGGTTCGTACATCGGAACCTACGACTTGAACACGGGTGCCGCGATCAGCAGCCAATACATGAGCATCAATGCCGCTCCGAATGGTCTGTTTGTCGTGCCCGTCCCCGAACCCTCCACCTGCGCCATGGCCCTCGCCGGTCTGGCCTGCGGCGGCTACTCGCTGTTCCGCCGTCGCTGCGCACGCTGACCCGAGCCGCTCGCGGCACTCGTGATCTCACGCTGGGCAGGGCATCGCACGACGCTCTGCCCGGTTGTGTTTCTGAAATCGGGGACGGGAGCGATTTGCCGAAACCCAAGCGGCCCCGATTTGCTCCACTTTGAACGGGGGCTCTCCTGCGAAAACAACCACCGCTGCCTTCGCGCTAGCCGTCTGGCTCGCGTGCGTCGCCGACGGCATCGTGCGGAACTCCACGCTCCCTTTGGTCGCGACTGCTGCATTCAGTTCTATGACGGCCGCTGCTGGCGTCGGGTGGACGTCATGGCAGACCGCCGGCGCTGTGGACTTGTCCTCGTAGGGTTCGGGAGCCATCACGTTCAACGTATTTGGCTACGACGGACCACTGGCCGGCACACCCGGTGGATACGATCCCGCATCCCCATACTCGTTGACGTTCCTGACGGCAGCGGGAGGGATCGGCGGGTTCTCCGCCTCGCAGTTCAGCGTGACGGGGGCAGGTCAGCCGTCAGCCTGCAGCGAGCAGCCAGGCGGTCAGCCACCGGGGTGATCTCCCGCCGGCAACGCTGATTGAAGAATCGGCCGGAGGGCCCCCCCCTGGGCTTGCCCGTGAACGCCCGCAGGTGCGGCAGAAAGAGCCCTGGCCAAACACGCGGCACCCACAAATCGAAGAATTTGATTTCTGGTATCGACAGCGATTGGGCCTCTCTTGTCAGGCGACTCCCAGATCGCTGGCCCAACAAAAAGATTCAGGCTTGCACAAAAACGTTGACGTGGCGTAAGTAGAAGATACGCTCGTGTTCGTATGCGGCCACGTGTTCGCTTCTTCCCCGCAGAAAGGCTCTGACAATGGTTCGCCCCATCTGGTTCCGATCGGCTTTTCCCGTTCGCAAGCACGTCGTCCGTCGTGCCAGCCGGGCCCGGAGTCAGTTCGATCTGGAGCAGCTCGAGCAGCGGACGGTGATGGCGGCGGAGAGCGTCATTTTTCCAACCGCATATGCATCCCAGCAGGCGGATCTGCGGCCCATGGACGTGATCACGAGCCGAAACGGCGTGCTCGAGGCGAACGTGAGGATGGTCACGGCGGGCTTCGACTCCAATCCGATCCTGTACGGCGGGCAGGAGGTCTACAGCAGCCTGCCGGATGAGGACCGTGACTACAACTCCTACGCCATGGCCTACCAGTTCGACGCCTACGGCACGTCGTACCCGGCTGGCTTTCCGGGCACGATGCTGCAGATCAACAGCGGCGACAAGCTCAAGCTTCACCTCGTGAATGATCTTGCCGTTGGCCACGATCCGTCGGACAAGACCTTCGTCACCAACTTCCACTACCACGGATCCCGTGCACCCGACAAGTCCCAGGGAGATAATGTCTACGTCCATCTGGAGCCAGGCGACAGCATGGACGTCAACATCCCGATCGCGACCTACCTCAACACCGTGGGGCCTAACTGGTACCACCCACACGTGCACGAGGTGACCAAGCAGCAGGTTGAGGGTGGTCTGGCCGGCATGATCATGGTCGGCAATCCGCTCGAGCCGTGGCCGCAATACAAGAACGAACTCAAGCAAGTGAACATGACCATCTCGGAGGTGAACATCACCCCAGATGGCCAATACAAAATGTTGACGGGCACTGGCACCAGTTCGTACTACGGCGATGGCTACACGGAAGGCTGGCAGAAGCGGGTCAACGGCCAGATGAATCCGATCATCCGCATCCGCCCCGGTGAGACGCAGGTGTGGAACATGGGCCAGTTCGGCGCGCGTGGTGCCACGAACTTCGTCATCGCCGACGACAACCTGCAAAACCCTTGGAATGCCACGATTCTTTCCCGGGACGGAAACAGCGCGTTCGTCCACCCGTACAACGTGACGCTCGGAGCCGACGAACTGCGGATGAACGACATCTCCGCCCTGACCGTGCTCAGCCCAGGCAACCGGATGTCGTTGGCGGTCACCGCCCCAACGACCCCGGGCACCTACTACTTCATGGACGGATGGGGCGGCGAAGAGGCGCGAGTCAACGCAGGCGGCGAAGGCTACTACTACGTGCTGGCCACCCTCGTCGTCGAAGGCGATGCTGTGACCACGGCCGCGCCGGTGTTTGAGTCCCAGCAAGAAGACCCGCTCTGGAGCGCGACGCCCGACTTCCCGCGAACGTTCACCCTGGAGCAGCTGGCTCAGGTGGAGGACGGCGGGGTCATCGACATCGACAACTTCTACGTCAACGGCAAGAAGTTCGGCGAGGGGGTCATGCCGCAACTCGAGATCGGCACGATCGAGGAATGGACCATCCTCAATGCCGGCCCGCTCAACCATCCCTTCCACATCCACCAGGGTGTGTTCATCGTCACGAAGATCAACGGCTTCCCGATCGAGCCCGACATGAAGTTTCCCAATGCCAATGCCGCCAACTACGTCTCGCCGCTGGACGTGATCATGGTGCCGGCCTTCGGGAGCGTGACCATTCGATTCCGGGTGTTTGACTTCCCGGGCAAGTACGTCTTCCACTGCCACATCCTCGAGCACGAGGACGAGGGGATGATGTCGCCGGTGCTCCAGTTCGGCGCCACCGAGGGGCTGCGACTGGCCCTGGGCACCACTGCCCAATCGACGCTGATCCTCAATGGGCAAGGCAACGAGGTGGCGACCATCCAGGCATTTCCTAACTACAGGGGCCCGGTGGTGACCGCGTCCGGCCTCGGCTCCTCGGCCGAGCCCGATGAACTGCCGAACCCGCTTCCCACCACAGCCGATGAGATCAACGCCTACTTCAGAAACAATGTCACCAAGGAGACGATGGCCTTTGGTACCGGGGCCGGGGCCACGCGAGTGAAGGTTTATGAGAACGGCTCAACCACCCAAACGGCGGTGTTCAAGGCATTCACGGGTGACCTCCGCATAGCGGGCGGCGTGAGCCTGGCCGTGGGCGGCGTGAGCCCCGATGGTGCGGCGCGGATCGTGGCCGGCTCTCGCGCCAATGGCCCTGCGGTCGTCCGCCTCTTCGACACCCGGGGGAACATGATTCGGACGTTCCGGAACTTCCTACCCGGCACGTTCCCGAATGGCGTGAACGTGTCGGTTGCCGACGTCAACGGCGACAACTACGACGACATCATCGTCTCGGCCCGCTCGGGACGGGAGCCGATCGTCACGGCCCTCGACGGCCGCGACATCGTGGAGGGGGTGGCTGCCCCGGAGAAGTTGTTCACCTTTGTGGCCGGAAGCCCGGATGACATGGAAGGCGTGCAGGTGGCGGCCGGATATGTGGCGCCGTCGTCGGTGCCGAGCTACCTGCCCAACCTGATCACGTCCGCGGAGTCGGGCCAGCAAGCCGGCACGATCTCCGTGTGGAATACGTATGACCTCATCGGCGGTGTTTCGCCTAGCATGCCGATGGGCGGCGGGATGCCGATGATGCCGATGGGCGGTGGCATGCCGATGGGCGGTGGCATGCCGATGGGCGGTGGCATGCCGATGTCGTCTGACACGACTACGACCGATGAACCACCGATGCCAGTGGCGACGTTCCGGCCCTTCGGAACGCGGCGCGGCGCCGTGCAGATCGCCTCGACCTATCAGAGCATGCTCGGCGGGCAGGCGAAGCCGGTGATTGCCGCCTGGCAGAGTGGCCGCGAGGTCGCCTTCTCGGCGATTGGTCTCGACAACAAGCCGATGACACAGGTCCGCATGTTCTAGGCCGGGAGGCGCTGAGCACTCCACGCGGTCTCGATGATGGGTCTCCCACGATGAAACACGCCGTCCCCACCGAAGCAGATCCGACGAGCCGGCCCGACGGCGACTCGTTTCGGCTGAGGCGCCCGTCGGCCCATGGCTTCACGCTCGTAGAGCTGCTCGTGGTGATCGCGATCGTCGGCACGCTGATCGGTTTGCTCGTGCCGGCGGTGCAGCAAGCCCGGCTGGCTGCCGCCCGCGCTCAGTGCCAGAGCAATCTGCGGCAGATCGGCATCGCGATGCTCAGCTACGCCGATGCCCGCCGCGGGCTTCCGTTCGCGTCGGGCCGGCCGAGGATCGGCACGGTGGCCCATCTCGAAGACAGGCCGGAAGAGGGCATCGACTACATCCGGCCACAGTCGTGGGCCATCTCCATCCTGCCCTACATCGAGGAGGGGGCGTTGGCGAGCCTGTACGAAAAGTATTGCCTCGCCTGCCCTCCCGAAACCCAGGAGGAGGATATCGTGGGGGCCCGGATTGCGATCTATAACTCCGCCTCGAAGATGAAAGGCGCCGTCGACTTTGCGGCACTGCTTGGCCCGGGGCCTGCGTCTCCTGATCCGGCCCGGCGACTCGACGGGTGGTTCTACGGCGCGAGTCCGCCGAAGACCGACTTTAGCGGCGCTCTCGTGCCCGAGGGCCTTGGCTGGAACGATGCCACCGGTGCCTACACGACAGTGATCCGCACCAAGCCGATTCGGATGGCCGACATCACCGACGGCCTGACGAACACCCTCCTTCTCGCCGAGTGCAGCGACTACACGGTCGACGGCGGCGGCACGTGGACGCAGCCACGGTACTCATGGCCTTATATCTCCGATGTTGGCCGCTACACCGGCTGGGGCGCTGGCGTTGGGACATCGCCGCTCGAGACCTCGCTCAAGCCGCGGTCGCGACTGCCGGGGGGGATGTTCCAGGCGCTGTCTGGCGACGGTGGCGTGCGGTCCGTGGCCGAGAGCATCTCGGGCACGCTCCTCCAGTCGCTCGCCAGCCGGTCGGGGGGCGAAGTCGCCGCGACCTCCTCCCCTTAAAGAGCACCACTTCCAGAGCGAGCATCCGCGGGCGGAGCCAATCAAGCAAGACAAGCAATGCCACGCGGACAGAAGCAACTGGCTGAGCAGATCACACCTGAGCTTCGAGAGGTCGAGGTGGACCACGCCGACGGCGGGCCAGGTTTGACCGACCCCCCAGCCGGGCCTACTCTCAGGGCTCTCTCATGACACGCTCAGTGGCCTCATCCCGGGCGGTACGGTGGCTCGTGCTCCTGGCACACGGGCTCGTGGTGTCGGGTCTGCCCCTGCCGATCGCCAGCCCGCCGGCGGCGGGCTCCCCTGCCGCCCGCCGACTCGCGGCGAAGGATCGGGCGCGGCCGTTTCCCTGCATGGACAAGCCCTGCGGCTGCAGCACGGCCGAGCAGTGCTTCTCCAGCTGCTGCTGCAACTCGCCGGCGGAGCTGCTGGCGTGGGCGCAGGCCCACGACCTCGAGCCGGCGACCATGGCGGCCCTCGAGCAGCGGGCCGGCCCGGCCGCAGCCACGGCCTCGTGCTGCGCCGCGGACTCGTGCGCTGCGGCACCCGCGGCGGGCGGCGCGGCGGCCGCGATCGATGTCTGCGACGAGTACCGGTCGCTCACCACGCAGCCCATCGCGGCACGTCCGCACGCCCCGGAGCAGTCGGCGGATGACGCCGCGCCGGCGGCGGCAGGCACCCGCATGGTGTCCTTCACGGCGATGCTCGCCTGCGAGGGCGTGCTCGAGGGATTCATGGCGGCCACCACCGCGCTGCCACCGCCGAACCAGTGCTCCGCCGCCCTGACGATGCCGCTCGTCGCCACGCTCGTCATTGCCGACGACGTGGGCTCCTCCGTCGTCATTCCGGGCGACACGCCTCCTCCTCGGTCCTGAACGCGACGCCGATTCCGTCGTTCAGGCTTCCGCCGCTCCCCGAGCGTTCGCAGACATTCGTCCGCACTCGGGGCTCGGCCACCCATCCGGTCGCACCGCCCCTGGCGGTGGTCACCGGATCCATCCACCGAGGAGTTCCCATGCACATCCTGTCCCCAGTTCGCTCCCCGCACCTCCGATCCGCTCTAGCCGCCTGCCTGCTCGTGCCCGTCGGGGCCGCCGCGGCGCTCGGCCACGGCGTCCAGATTCAGCTGTCGTTCAATCCCACCGCCGGCACGATCGAGAGCCGGCAGATCGTCTCCACCGACACCCGCCCGGTGACGCTCACCGACCTCACGCGGATCTACGTGATGCCGCTGGTGGTCGCCAACGGGACGACGCCCGCCGCCCACCCGGCGGCCCAGGCGGCGTGGTACAGCCAGCCGAGCATCACCACGTACCCTTCGGGCAACGGCCTCTCCTACCAGTGGGACATGACCACCGGCACCGCGGGCCAGCTCGCCGGCACCGGCTGGGCCTGGAAGAACTCGCCGTCGCTGCCGAACCTGGCGGGCACGGTGTTCGCCTTCCGGTTCACCGACCGCCTCTTCAAATGGGATGGTGGCCAGTTCACCGCGGCGGCGGCCGGCGCGACGCAGCTCCAGGCGTTTCGCGGCGATGCCACCACGGCCCCGACGGTGTTCCTGACCACCGCCTCGGGCTCGTCGCTCGTGTACTCGGCCGTCGGCTCGGTGACCCAGAGCACCAACCCGCACTCGAATGCCGGGTTCCGCCTGCTCGGCGACGGCACGAGCTTCGATCCGGCCGCGGCCGGCGTCGGCACCGACGGGATCTACCTGCAGGGCATGCAGATCACGACGACCGCCACGACGCCGGGCGGCGCGGCCGTGGCCGCATCGGATCCGCTCTACACCGTGCTGTACAAGAACACCTCGTTCGACGACGCCTACGCGGTGGCCGCGGCGTTCGCCACGTCGCAGGGCATCCCGCTCGGCCAGATCCAGTCGGTGCCGGAGCCGACGACCACGGCCCTCATTGCCGGCGCGGCCGTGGCCGGTCTGGTGAGCTGGCGGCGGCGCGCTGCCCGAACCGGGGGCGACCGGTGAGGCGTCGTGGGTTCTCACTCGTCGAGCTCCTCGTGGTGATCGCGATCATCGCGACGCTTGTGGGGCTCGTGCTGCCGGCGGTGCAGGCCTCCCGCGAGGCCGCCCGACGGACGCGGTGCGCGGCGAATCTCCGCCAGGTGGGCCTCGGCTGGCTCGGCCACGCCGAGGCCCACCGCGGCCGGTTTCCGCGCACCGACCACGAGAAGGACGCCCAGGGCAGGACGAGATCCTGGATCTTCACCATGGCGCCCTGGATGGAGAGCTGCGATGCGATCCGCATCTGCCCCTCCGACGCGCGGGCCGAGGAGCGCCGGACGGCCCTCGCCACCAGCTACCTGCTCAACGCCTACGTCTCGATGGCGGTGCCGGGCGCGGTCGACCGGATGTCGAAGCTCGCCGCGTCGTCGCGGACGCTGGTCACCTTCGAGATTTCGCCGCGCATGTCGCCGAAGCCGTCCAACGACCATGCCCATCCCAACGACTGGTTCTCGCCGGGCAACGTGGCCCGCGAGGCCCGCTATCCCGGCTGGCTGTGGTTCACGGCCCAGGGCG
>CAXNJC010000012.1:0-10622 GCA_964202525.1 Pirellulales bacterium | reverse complement strand
CCCCGCACGACGATGCCCTCGCCCTCCACGAGGCTCGCGCCCGCGACGCGAACCACGACGCCGGGGAACGACGCTGCGAGCCGGGCCTCGACGCGACGCCGCACCTCCTCGCCGATGCGGTTGGAGCCGAGCACGACGGTCACCACGATGGCAGCCACCGACAGCGGCAGCGTCCAACGGACGAGCGTCCAGAGAAGGTCGGCGAGCGATTTCATGAGGGTGCTTGGGCGGCATGCGTGGCCGCCACAACGCCTCCGAGGGGGCGGGAGGGTACGCGCCCGCACCCCGGAGGGTCAAGCCGCGGCGACAGGCCGCCACCCCCGGAAAACCCGCCATTTCGCCAGCCTGCGCGGCTTGCTATAGTGCCGCCTCGTCACCGGCTTCGGGGGGTTGGATGCCAGTGACGGCGAACGGCCAGCCCCTCTCTCCTCGCCCCACAGGAACCCACGCATGGCCGCCAGCCACTCCCATCAGCACGGCACCGATCTCGCCGGGGCGTATCCCAACGCCCACCGCCTGCTCTGGGCGGGCTTCATGGCGATCCTCGCGGCGGGCGTGGGCTTCGCGATCCGCGGCGGCATCCTCGACAACTGGCGGGAGCAGTTCGGCTTCACCGCCTCGCAGGTGGGGCAGATCACCGGCGCCGGACTCACCGGCTTCTGCTTCGGGATCATCATCGGCGGCGTGATCGTCGACAAGATCGGCTACGGCAAGCTCGTGGCGCTCGCACTGGCGGGTCACATCCTCTCGGCTCTGGTCACCTTCAGCGCCTCCTCCCCGGACAACGCCTATCAGCTGCTGTTCTGGGGTTCCTTCATCTTCGCGTTCGCCAACGGCACGCTCGAGGCTGTCGCCAACCCGCTCGTGGCCACGGTCTTCCCCCACAACCGCACGCATTACCTCAACATCCTTCACGCCAGTTGGCCGGCCGGCATGGTGCTCGGCACCGTGGCGGGCTGGTACCTGGACGACAAACTGCACTGGGACTGGAAGTACCAGCTCGCCCTGTACCTCATCCCGACCGCCATCTACGCCCTGATGTTCCTCGGCCAGTCGTTCCCGCGGTCGGAGGCGGCTGCGAAGGGGGCCAGCTTCGTCGACATGTTCCGCGACGTCGGCATCCTCGGCGCCGCCGTGGCCTGCTACCTGCTCGCCCTGTTCTTCGGCGACATCTTCAAGAGCTTCGTGCCCGACCACGCCGCCGCCCTCGGCTACGCGCTCGGCGGCCTGCTCCTGCTCGGCGTCGCGATGATGACGAAGTTCTCGATCGGCTCGCTGCTGCTGTTCATCCTGTTCGTGACCCACGCCCTCGTCGGGGCGGTCGAGCTCGGCACCGACAGCTGGATCCAGAACATCACCGGCAACCTGTTCAGCTCCGAGCAGGGCAAGGCGCTGTTCATCTGGACCTCCGCGATCATGTTCGGCCTGCGGTTCTGTGCCCACTTCATCGAGACGAAGCTCGGCCTGTCACCGATCGGAATCCTGCTGGTCTCCTCGGTCCTGGCGTTCGTCGGCCTGCGGTACGCCAGCGGCATGGACACGTTTCCCGCGGCCCTCGTCGCGCTCGGCATCTACGCCGTCGGCAAGACCTTCTTCTGGCCGACCATGCTCGCGGTGGTGGGCGACCGCTTCCCGCAGACGGGTGCCGTCGCGATGTCGATCATGGGCGGCATCGGCATGCTCTCGGCCGGACTGCTCGGCGGCCCGGGCCTCGGGTATTGCAAGGATCGCTTCGCCGGCGAAGCCCTCCGCAAGGCCGATGCCGCCGTGTACGAGGAGTACAAGTCGGAGACGCCGAGCCTGTTCCTCAACATCCCCAGCAGCGAGGCGTTCGGGCTCGACGGCAAGAAGGTGGCCGGGGCCCGGGCGGCCACCGAAGCGACCGCCGCACAGAAGCTCGCCGTGCAGGCGGACCAACAGGGAGACCGCGACACCCTCAAGGCCGACGCGTTCATCCCCGCCACCATGGCGGCGATCTATCTCGGGCTGCTGCTCTACTTCAAGAGCATCGGCGGCTACCGTCGCGTCGAGATGACCAGCTGATCCCCGGCGGTCAGCGGGCGGGCCGTACCAAGAGCAGCCCGCCCTCACCGAGCCTGGCCTGGATGCCCGTCGGCAGGGTCATCGACCACCCCGCTGCCGGAGACGCTTCAGCGCCGAGGGCGAGGGCCGCGAGCCCCGTGTAGTGCCGCGCGGTCATGCCGCGCCGCGGCCATCCCTCGCGGCGCCAGAGCGCGGCGAACATCTCCGCCACCAGATGCCGGTCGAGCCCCGCCAGGTCACGCGTGCGGATCACGACCCCGCCCTCGGCGTCGCGGCTCGCATGGACTTCGAGCAGCCGCTCCGCGGCGCTGGCCAACGCTCCGGCGACGAGCGCCGCCTGCCTGCCGAGCCGATTGAGCGACGCCTCGGCCGCCGGAAACGGCCCGGCTGCACATGCGGCGAGCACCTCGTGCCGGAGGAAGTTGCGGGCATGCCGCACCTCGCGGTTCGTGGGATCGTCGCGCCAGTCCTCGCCGAGATGCTCGAGAAACCGTCGAGCCTCCGTCCGCCGCAGGCCCAGCATGGGCCTCAGGAGCGACACTCCGGGCACGAGCTCCCGCGCCGCCGCCATGCCGCCCAGACCGGCGAGCCCGGTCCCGCGGAGCATGCGGAGCAGGATCGTCTCCGCCTGATCGTCGGCGGTGTGCGCCACGAGCACGTATCGGGCTCCCTCGTCGGCCGCCGTCTCAGCAAGGAAGTCGTACCGCTGCCTGCGGGCGGCGGCCTCGATCCCCTCGCCGCCCTGCGGTCGGATCGCCAGCCGGCGGGCCACGCTCCGCAGCCCCAGGCGGGCGGCGAGCCGTTCGACGAACGCGCGGTCGTCGCCCGCGTCAGGCCTGAGGTCGTGCTCGGCGTGCACGACGAGGAGCCGATGCACGGCGGCCGGTGGCACGAGGCTCCGCAGCGCCACGAGCAACGCCACGCTGTCGCCCCCGCCCGAGACTGCTGCCAGCACGGGCATCGTCCAGAAGTCCGAGGCGGGCAGGCACCGCTCCACCGCCGCCACGAACGGCGGCCGGGCATCTCGATCGGACGTCGGCTCCGGGCTCACGATTTCCATGGCGTGCTGCTTGCCCATTCTGCCAGAAGCCGGCCCGGGAAGCGGCATTGAGCCCTGCGAGCGGCCTCCGTACCCTCCGCTCCGGTCGCGAACGCCTGCGGCCGCCACTCGAGGGACATCCCCATGCATGCTTCCGCCATCGGCGGCTTCCGGCTCGCGGTCCTGGCCTGCCTCGCCCTCCCTGCCCTGACCGGATGCTCCACGCTCCTGACGGCCGCCTACCTGCTGCAGCCGGCCGACGTACCCGCCGAGTTCAACGGGCTCCGCGGCAAGCACGTGGCCGTCGCCTGCCGCCCAATCGTGGAGCTGGAGTTCTCCGACGCGGGCTCGGCCCGCGAGCTCGCCAGCCTCGTGGGCAGCCAGGTGCAGGCGAAGGTCCGGCGGTCGCGGGTGATCGGCCAGCACGAAGTGGCCCGCTGGATCGACGAGAATGCGTGGGTGGACTACCCCACGCTCGGCAAGTCGCTCGACGCGGATCTCGTGGTGGGCATCGACCTTGAACAGTTCCGGCTCCACGAGGGCTCGACCCTCTACCGAGGCAGGTCGACGGCCCGCGTGCGCGTGTTCGACGTGGCCACCAAGGAGGTACTGTTCGAGAAGCGGTTCGACGACTTCTCCTTCCCGGCGAACTCCGCGATCCCGGCCACGGATCGCTCCGAGCCCGAGTTCCGCGGCATGTTTCTCCAGATGCTGTCCCAGAAGATCTCCCGCTGCTTCCACGCCTACGAAAGCCGTGAGGTCTTCGCCGAGGATAGCCTGACGTTCTGAGTTCACGGCTGGCACGGCCATCCTGGCCGTCCAGCCTGAAGCCCGGCGTGGGCGAAGCCGAGGTTCGCCTGGCCGGGCAGCGCCGCCATCCTGGCGGCGTCACGGCTGGCACGGCCCGCATCGCTTACGCGAGTGCGGCTTTCTGACGACGGAACTCAGCGAGGGGCTGCCCATGCCCCGAGAGCCGGCGTATGCCGCCAAGCGCAGACAGGATGGCGAAGCGCAGGCGGCATCCGAGTGAGAGGATGCCACGATGGCATCCTCGAACGTCCGGCGACGGGGCCTGGGCAGCACCGAGCCGCGCGAGGCACGGCCCGCATCGCTTACGCGAGTGCGGCTTTCTGATGTCCCGAGCCCTGCGGAGTCCAACTCGCATCGGTCACGCGATGGCGGCTCTCTGACACCCCGAACCACATCGCGATCCGCGTCAGATGTTCTTGATCGGCCGCTTCGGCTTCGGTGGGGCAACGGTCCGCTTCATGTCGTCCCGCTGCCGGCCACCGCCGCCGCCCCCACCATTCTTCGGAGCGTTGACCCCGGTGTGGAGCTCCTCCCACCGGTAGCCCAAGGGCTGCCGAAGCTCCACCGCGGCGAGGTGCGCCCAGGGCGTGCCCGGATGCTCGTCGACGACGCGCGTCAGCAGCGTGCGGGCCTGCGCGGCAAGTTTTTCCATCTGTGAGCCGACCTTCGAGACGTCGTCATCCGGCACGAGTTTCCAGGTGTCGTTCTTGGGATCCTTGAACTTCATCCCGTTCTTCGCCTGGGCGAGGATGTTGTTGTAGACGTTCGTCCGCACCTTCAGCGCCAGCACCCGGCCCAGCGCGAGGTCGTAGCCGGCCTGCCAACGCCGGTCCTTCACCTTGTCGCGGTCCGGCAGGCCCGCCGCGAGCGTCTGATGCAGCACGTCGATCCGCGGTTCCAGCACGGCGGCCTTCTTCTGCGCCTCAGACAGCAGAGTCACCAACGTGCCGTCGTCCCGGCGGGGAAACTCCATCCGCGGCGAATCCATCGGGGCGATCTCCGACGCCTTCGCGGCTTCGACGAGCGACCGCATCGCCCGATTGCCGGCGAGCATCTGGTCGATCTTGGCCGCAGACTGATAGTCGGGCCGATAGCCGCGCATGACCTCCGGATCGAAGAAGTAGCGGAGCCGCGACGACATGTCGGCGACCTGGCCGTCGCCAATGCGGCCGCTGGCATTGCGGTTCGCGTGCACGCAGAAGTAGATGCCTCCCGTCCCGGCACAGAGCTTCGAGAGGCTGAACGGGCCGAATCCCGAATCCATCGGCTCGTCGGCCTCGGTGCCAGACCGAATCCTCACCACCTCCGGATACAGGGTCTCGGGGCCCTGCTGCACCCGCGCCCACTGCACGTCGTCGGCGAACCGCGGATCGAACTCGCGGAACTTGATCGCCACCTCGCCCTGTCCGAAGGGCGCCGGCACGCCCACCACGTAGGCCCGCATCCCCTCCGTGCGGCAGTACTTCGCCACGGCGTCGGCGAACTGCTGGTCGTCACCCACCTCGTCGGTGAAGGCGATGATCATCACGTTGCGGCGGGAGGCAGGCCCCCGAAAGCCCTTTGCCACCTTCGCCGCCTGATGGATCGCCGTGAAGGTCATCTCCACGCCCGAGTCGTCGACCGGGATCGACTCGATCGCCTCGATGACCTTGCGGGCATCGGTCGTCGGCTCACCGACGACCTTCGCGACCTTCTGCCCATAGGCGAACACGAGGTTCGTGAGCGCCGCGTCGGCCGCGCCCCCGGCCGCGATCCCGAGCTCGTCGAACACGCGTCCCAGCCGGCTGGCGATCTCCCGCCGCTGGCCCGCGAGGCTGACCGATTGGTCGAACACCCAGCAGACGATGGTGGGCCGCTGCTGCAGCGAGTTGGCGATCTCGATCGTCAGTCGATCGACGGCCCCGCTGGCGTTGGACGTCCCCAAGCCGGTTTCGCCGGAGCCGATCGTGCCGGCCTCCATGAAGTCTCCGAGTTCAGCCCCCGACGGCATCTCCTCGGTATCGATGGCCAGGAGTTCCGCGTCGATCGCAACCGTCACGTCCACGGTCACGACGGGCGACTCCGACAGGACCGGAGCCACCGCAGCGGTCACGTCCACATCGGCCACCTCGCCGTCGGCGACCGCCGAATCCTCGCTGGGCGCGACCGTCATCTCCGGCTCGAGGAGCACGTCCTCCTCGGCTGCGGGGGGCGACACGATCGCGATTGCCCGCTTCGGCGACTCGAGCCGCGGCAGCCCCACGAGGGCCATCGAGAGCAGCACGATCACGTGGATGAGCAGGCTGACCGCCCAAGCGGGCGTGTCGCCGTCGAGCGGCGTCTCTTCCTCGCCGGTGCGCTGCTGCCACCACCGGCGTGCCGAATCGAGAACCGACATGGCCACACCTCGCACTCCGGCCCGTCCGGCATGCAGATGCCGGACAGGGGTGGTCCGGAACCAGTCCGGACCATGGAACTCTTCGGGCCCAACTTCGTATTCTATTCAAGTTCCGGTGGTTTTCGCCCCGCCCCAGCAGGTCCCGGTTTTTGGCCGGGTTTCGCCGCATGCCTTCGATTCGCCGGTGTTCATCGATGCGTCTGCTCGCCGTGGCGGTGGCCGTGGGGTCGCCGGGCGTGCTGCTCGCCCCTGCGGCCGCCCAGCCGGCGGCCCCTGCCCAGGCATCTACCCGCCCCGGACCGGCCGCCCCCGTGCGGATCAAGCAGCTCGATCCCACCACCGACGGCGTCGAACTGGCGGCCTGGCACTATGCCGCTCCCGAAGCCGCGCCCCCGATCGCCACCGTGATCCTGGTGCACGACCTCGGTGGTTCCCACCTCACGGTGGAGCCGCTCGCCAAGGCTCTCCAGGCCGCCGGCTGCACGGTGGTGACGCCCGACCTTCGCGGGCACGGCGAGTCGCGACTGCCCCGTCCGCCGCAGGGCGACCCCGACCCGGCGAAGTCGCTCAAGACACCCGATCTGCTGATGATCGCGAGCAGCGGCGGCGGCCAGATCCGGGATCAGGCCGGACTCCGCGGCGACATCGAGTGCATCCGTACGTGGCTCAAGCGCGGCGTGACACAGGGCGAGATTCCCCGGGCTCCGCTGTTCGTGGTGGGGTCGGGGCTCGGCGCGGTGCTCGGCTCCGCCTGGACGATCGCCGATGCCCGCTGGCCCGACGTCGCCAGCGGACCGCAGGGTCGGGAGGTGGCGGGGCTCGTGCTCATCAGCCCGCCGTTCGTCGCGAAGGGGATCCAGTTCGCGCCGCTGCTCAAGTCCGACGAGGTGGGCCGCGGCCTGCCGATTCTCGTGATCGCCGGCCGCGGAGACCGCGACGCGACGAAGGTGTTCGACGCGCTCAAGCGGCAGCGGCCCAACTCCTGGTTCGACAGCCGCGTGCCGCCGGGCGACGACCGTGCCGCCTCGCCGGCTCGCCCGGATGAGGCCACGCTCCTGATGTTCACGGGTCAGGCCGACCGGAGCGGCGATCAGCTCGCGACGATGCGGGCGGCCCGTGGCGACCCAGCATCGCTGATCCTGGCCTTCGTGAAGGCCGTGAAGACCAGGGCCGAGTGATCGGCCCCCCGCCGGTCACGGAAGCCGCAGTTCCATGCCGGCGACGGCAAGTTCCGGGCTGCGGAGGCGATCCCGGTTGGCCTCCCAGATCCGGTTCGCGGCCGCGCGGTCACCGTAGAATCGGATCGCGAGCGACTCGAGCGTCTCACCCGGCGCCAGCCGCACGGTGCTTCCCGTCGGCGGCCGTGGCGCTTCCGCCGGCGCCGGCGGCGCACTGCCCGCGAGCCATGCCTGCCCCGCCGTCGGCTCGGCGCGGAGTCGAGGGCCGGCGAGCGCCGGCGGTGGCTCGATGGACCGCCCCGCATCGACCGCGGCCCCGGGCAGCCCGGGAATCGACCATGGCGGCGGCATCCGCAAGGTCGCCCCGATGGGCAGTAGCGCCGGATCCGGGATCACGTCGCGGTTCGCCTGCCAGACGGCACCGGCCGCGGCGGGGTGCCCGTAGAACCGGACGGAGATTCCCGTGAGGTCGTCGCCGTCGCGGATCACGTACGCCGCCGGCGGTGCCACGCCACCCGCCATCATCCCGGTCATGACCGCCGCCGGCCGCTGCTGCTCGGGCATCGCAGCCGCGACGGCGGGAGGCGGTGCGTGCGCGTCGAGGAGCGGCGGCGGCGGCACGGCGAGCGTCGAGCGGTAGGTGCCGTTCATGCCGGGCCCCTCGGCCCCCAGCGACGCCGGAACGGTCGGGAGCCGCTCCGGCGGCGGTGGAGGGGCGTAGTCGCCGCGCAGTTCGACCGGCGGAGGCAAGGCCGCGTCGGGCATCATCCACGCCGCCTGGGGCGCGGCCGCGACGGGCGCTGGTTCGGCCGGTGGCGGACTGATCGCGGGCTGACCGACCGCCGGGGCACCGCCGAACGCAGCCACCGCCGGCACCTGACCCGCCGCCTCCAGGCCCGCCATCACCAGGCGGCCGAACGGCATCACGAGCGACACGCCACCGGCGACCATCGCCGCGCCGACCAGAAACCGCACCACGCCCACGAGCCTACCCATGCGCCGTCCTCCGCAGGGTCCGCCCGCCGGCACGGTCGGCGACCCACGGCAACCATGCCTCACGCCGGCCCGCAGGACGCCGATCCGCGGGAGCCTGCGGCATGAACGCAGGACGCCGCGGCGGCACGGTCGGCACCACCCGCAGCCCTTGCCACGGCCGGCAGCCGCTCAGGCCGTGCGGGTCACCGTGGACGTAGACGTGCCCGCGTCGCCGGCAAACGCGTGCTGCAGCCAGAGCACCAGCGGGGAGGCGATGAAGACGGTGCTGTAGGTACCCACGAGGATGCCCACGAGCATGGTGAACGCGAAGGCATGGATGCCCTGGCCACCCACCGCGTAGAGGATGAGCGTCGCCAGGAGTGCCGTGCCCGACGTCAGCACCGTGCGGCTCAGCGTCTGGTTGACCGCCCGATCGACCATGTCGGCCGTGACGAACCGGGCCTTGCCGCGGAGCTCGCGGAGCCGGTCGAAGATCACGATCGTGTCGTTGATCGAGAAGCCGATGATCGTGAGCAGCGCGGCCACCACGTCGAGACTGATCTTGAAGTCGTCGACCAGCGCCCAGCCGAGGAACGGAGCGACGAACTTGCTCAGCGCGATGCACGCCACCGCCACGAGCACGTCGTGGGCGAGCGCCACCACGGCGGCGACGCCGAACGCCGCGTTCTGGAAGCGGAGCCAGACATAGAGCACGATCATGGCGAGGCTCGCCAGCAGGGCGTAGACCGCGGTGACCTTGGTGTTGTCGGCCACCTTGCCGCCGATCGAGTTGGCCGCCAGCCAGACGGGCGTGTCGGCGAGATCGGCCTTCACGCCGTCGAGTACCTGGCGGACGGACTGGGGGTCGAGCGACGTGCTCATGGTCCAGTCGCCGCAGCCCCGCCCGGCCGACGCCCCGGGTTCCGTGGAGGTGAGGTCGAAGTCGGCGTCGCCGATCTGCTTGGCCGCGAGCGCCGCCTGCACGGTCGCACGCAGCGTGGGCTTCGTGATCTTCTGCGGGAAGCGGAGCCTGGCCACCGTGGTGGCCAGCGGCGTCTCCGCGGCCTTCCCGTCGGCGCCGGCCTCCGGCGTCGCGGGACTCCGCGGTGCCGCCACCACGTCGAGGATTTCCATGCCGTAGGTGGCGAGCCGGCCGGGGAACAGATCCTGGATCTTCGCCTCGACGTCCGCGGCCGCGTCACCCCGGAGCGAAGTGTCGATCTTGTAGCGCAGGTCCCGCGGCCCATCGGCAACCGTCACGGCGCTGACGGCGGCATCCGGCAGCACCGACACCGCCTCTCTGACGGCCCCGATGTCGAGCGGCTGGTCGGGTTTGAACTCGACCTGCACGCTCGTCCCGCCGGTGAAGTCGATGTCGAACAATCCCTGCCCCCGCTGGGCGGCCGCGGCCAGACCGAGCCCGATGAAGGCCAGCGAGCCGAGGATGGCTGGCTTCATCCAGCGGACGAAGCGGAAGTTCGTCTGCCCGAAGATCCGGGCCATCGAGAGCTTCGTGATCCAGCGATTCCGCTCGGCGAGGTCGAACATCACCCGCGAGCAGAACACCGCCGTGAACAGGTTGAGCAGGAGCCCGAAGAACAGCGTGACGGCAAAGCCCTTGAGCTGGTCGGTGCCGATCGCGAACAGCACGAGCGCCGTGATCAAGGTGGTCAGGTTCGAGTCGATGATCGTGGACAGCGCCCTCGCAAACCCGTTCCGGATCGCCATCCGTACCGCTGCACCACGGTCGACCTCCTCCCGCATCCGCTCGTAGATAAGCACGTTGGCATCCACGGCCATGCCCACGGAAAGCACCAGGCCCGCGAGGCCCGCGAGCGTGAAGGCCGCCTTCACGGAGATCATCACGGCGAGCACCAGCACGATGTTGAGCAGCACCGCGAGGTCAGCCACGAAGCCGGAGAAGCGGTAGTAGGCGAGCATGAAGGTGAGCACCAGGAGCGTGGCCAGCAGCATCGCGAGCCGCGCCGACTTGATCGTGTCATCGCCGAGCTGCGAGGAGATCCGCTGCTCGCTGATCGGCTCGCTCTGCAGGGCCGCCGGCAGGCTGCCCGCATTGAGCACCTCGACGAGAAAATCGACCTCGGGCTGCTTGAAGTTGCCGGTGATCTGTCCGAAGGACGTGATCGTGCTCTTGATCGCGGGCGCCGACTGGACGACGTCGTCGAGCAGGATCGCCAGC
>CAXNJC010000011.1:0-10802 GCA_964202525.1 Pirellulales bacterium | reverse complement strand
CACGCAGCACAGCGGCCGGCTGCCGCGCGTTGCGGCGATCGACGCCAGCGCGGCCGCCGTCGTTGCCAACTGCTCGGTCACGCGGTCGCCGATCGCCACGACCTCGACGCCCGCGCTGGCGGTGACCGCGTGGATCGCCGCGGCCGTTCCGCGTCCGCCGCAGCCCACGAGGCCGACCCGCAGGCGGTCGCTGCCCCCCGCGAACACGCCTCCGGGAACGGCCGCCACCATGGCGGTCGCCGCCGACGAAGACTGAAGGAAGGACCGGCGAGACACCCGCCGATGGATCGCTTGCCGCTGCATCGGACCGCTCCCAGGAGGTTCCAGACGTCGCACCCGGGTCAATGTACCAGCGGCCGCCGCGGGGGTCACCGCCGTGGCAGCCTCGATTGGAGCCGCGCGGCCGACGTGACCACCTCCCGCTCGATCGCCGCCACGGAGCCGCCGAACGCCGCCTCGAACTCGCGCGTGCGGTCGGCGGCTGACTCCTCCGCGAGCGGCTGCTTGGCCGCCTGGCCGCGGAGATACGCGATGAACGCCCCCTTCTTGGCTTCCGTGAGATGCCGGGTGAGCGCCCAGGCGGCGGCGTAGGCGTCGAGCGGTCGATCCGCGTCGCGGAACCGGTCGTCGGCCGCGATGATCGCGGCGATGTCGCCTTCCCTGTACCCGGCGAGGAACTGGTCGAGCCGCGATCGGTTCGGCGCACCGATGCCCCGCCAGCCGCGATCGGCCGCGAGGTCTGGGGTCTCGAAGTAGGTGGCGATGCCCTCGCTCACCCAGAGCGGCACCGGGGCGAGCCTCCGGTGCATGCCGCAGTTGAAGGCCATCTGGTGCGTCGCCTCGTGCACGAGCGTGGACACGAGCCCCGCGGCGGCCGGACTCGCCATGATGTCCGCCGCCGCCCCGCCCGGACGCGCGGTTCCTGCGGCGAGCCCGTCGGTTCCGGTGAGGTCGAATGTCGTCACGCGGTTCGACATCAGGTTGTAGTAGCCGACCACCCGGTCGGCTGCGGCCCCGAGGTCGCCGGCGGCATGCCGCTCGTAGGCCGCGCGATCGGCGAAGATCACGACGACGAGCGGCCGGGGGGGATCGGCGATCTCGAGGCCGGCTTTCGACCAGAAGTTGCCGAAGGTCTCGTGGAGCCGCTCGAAGAGCGCGGCACACCACTGGGCGTAGTCGCGCGAGGTGTCGAAGCAGACCACGTAGTGCCGCGTCGTGAGCACGCGGAATCCCGCCGGAAGCTCCGCGAGCACCCTGTGCCCGAACGCCCGCGGCGACTCCTCCGGGGCCCGTGCCGGTGCTGCCCGTCGAGCCACCACGCTCCCTGGCGGCACGAGCCGATAGTGCTGGTCGTCGAGTTCGAGGAGTAGGCTCCCGTCGGCCGCCTCCACGACGATCGCGGCATCGACCGTGGACGTCGTACCGCCCTCGCGGAGCTCGAGCCGCGTCCGGGGCGTTGGCTCCTCGGCAGCGACCGGCCCCGCGACGTGGCAGCCGACGACCGCCATCAGGAGGACGACGAGGCTGGGCAGGGCAGAGGGCATGGGGTGGCAGCTTGTGGCAGGGACGGCAGTCTGATGCGAGCAGGTCGGTTCGAGCCGGGGAAGGCCAGTCCGCCGGTTTGCCCTTCTCCCGACGTGCGGCCGCCGCTAGTCTCCCGCCCCCCTGGGAGACCGGTCGAGTATGGCATGCAAGTTCGGGCGGCTGTCCGGCAGCCGGACGGCGCGGATCGTCGTGATCTGCTGCAGCCTCTCCGCCGTGGGCTGCCGCGCGTGGACGAAGCTGACGACCAGCCAAAAAACGCTGGAAGAGCAGCGGAAATACGGTGCCACGGCCGATCAGCGGCTCGAGGAGACGGCCGCGCAGGCCAAGGAAGCCAAGGCGGGTTCGCACGCCGACCAGGTCGAGTTCACGAGAAAACTCGTCGACTCGATGCTCGCGGAGCACGATCCGCGGGTTCGAGCCGGGATTCTCGAGGTGGCGGCGGGATTCGACACGCCCGCCGCCGCGTCGATCTGCCGTGGGGCTCTGGAAGATCCGGACGAGCGGGTGCGAATCGCGGCCTGCGCAGCCTGGCGAGAGCGGGGCGGGCCCGAGGCCGTGGAACTGCTCGCGATCCGCTACCGCACCGACGCGGAGATCGACGTCCGGCTCCGGGCGCTGCGGGAACTTGGGCAGTTGGGAGACAAGGCGGCGGTGCCGGTGCTGGCCAAGGCGCTGGAGGATCCGGATCCGGCCGTGCAGTATCGGGCGGTGGGGGCGTTGAAGCGGGTGAGTGGCCGCGACCTTGGCGACGACGTCAACAAGTGGCGCGAGTGGGCGGCGAACCCCGACGGCTCGGCTGCGGAATGGACCATCGCCGAGGGCTTCCGGCAGCTCTTCTGAGTGGCGTTGGGAATCGCTTCAGAAGTCCTGGGGCGCGCCGCAGCCCGTCGGAAGCATGCTCGCCGTCGGGGGGATTTGTGAGTTTGAATCCCAAGCGGCACCGAGCGGGCGCCGCGTTGCACAAATCTCCCCGCCGTCTGCGCGTGCCTCCGACGGGCTGCTCGTCCGGCCCGAGCCAGGCAGCAGGCCGGGGGTAGCCCGCATCGCTCACGCGATTGCGGCTTCTTGGGAAGGCTCGGTGGCAAGCAAGGGGGGCTGGGTGAAGTCGTGAGCCTGCCGCGACCCTCGGGGCGGTTTCGAGGGCCGCAGGGATTCGCGGCACGGCGCGGTCGATACCCCGAACACGCACTCGAAGTCCTCGCCCTCGCCACGGTTCGTAATGCCTCGTTCAGACGCCTCCAGCCCGGCGCCGTGTACCGACGTCCGGTCGCGTGGCAAGGGCCTGCCGCCGATCGGTCTGCTGGCGGCGACACTGCTGGCGTGCTTCGTGCTGGCCGAACACGCCTCCTCGGTGGCCGCTCCGCCGGCCCGGGGCCGGGCGGGGCCCGCGCGGTTCTTCGAGAGCCTGATCAAGAAGACGGAACCGACGCCGCCGTTCATCGCGCTGCCGCAGCCCCCGACCCAGGAGGAAGCCGACCGCCTGGCGGCCGCCCGCAAGGCCGCCGCAAAGCCCCGCGAGGCGACGGCCAAGCGAGTCGACGTCGCGAACCCGAAGCCCCCCGCCGCGGCCCCCGCGAGGCCGACAATCGACGAGGCGATCGCCTTCAGCGCGGCACTGAAGGGCGCTGCGGCGAAGGTGGTGGAGGACGCGTCGAATCCGGCCTACCGCGCGAAGCCCAGGGCTCCCGTGCCGCCGGCGACGGCCATCGTGGCTCCGTCACCCACGTCACGGCGGCAGACGCCGCCGCTGGTCGTGACTCGGCTGCAGGCGACCGGGGCGCCGCCGCCGAAGACGGCCCGCTTCGAACGGCTCCGGAGCCGCATCGCTCAGGCCCTCGCCACCTACCAGCGGCGGCCGCTGAACACCGCCGAGAACACGCCGTGGGAGGTGATGCACGGGTTCATCGCTTTCGGTATCCCAACCCAGGTTCGCGTGGGCGGGCCGGGGGGCGACCTCGTCAGCGCGATCGGCTGGTCGAACATGGGCGGTCGGTGTCGCGGTCAGGTCATGCTCGCCGCCTCCGGGGACCGCGTCGTCGCCCTCAAGGGAATCGGTGTGCAGGGGCATTCCGCCCAGTATCTGGCGATCCTGGCGCAGTGCCGCGTGGCGGCCAACTCGCCGCTCGAGGTGCAGGGGAAGGCGTTCACCGTCGCCGACCTGATCGAGGAGGAGAAGCTGTCCTGCAAGCCGAACACGGAACTCACCTTCGCCCTGATCGCGCTGGCCCACTACCTGCCGACCGACGCCACCTGGGAGAGCCGCGACGGCGAGAAGTGGTCGCTGCCGCGGCTGGTCGAGGAGGAGATCGCCCAGCCGATCCGGGGCGCCCCGTGCGGCGGCACTCATCGGCTCTTCGGCCTGGCCTACGGCTGCCAGCGGCGGCTGCGGGCGACCGGCGAACTCGACGGCCCCTACCTGCGGGCCGACAAGTACGTGCGCGACTACCAGAACTTCGCGCTCACGAAGCTGCAGAACCGCGACGGCTCGTTCAGCACGGAGTGGTTCAAATACGCGGCCGATCGCGACGACGATATCGACCGCAAGATCCAGACCACCGGCCACATCCTCGAGTGGCTCGTGGCCTCGCTCGACCAGGGGCGGCTGTATGAGCCGCGGGTCGTGGCGGCCACGGAGTATCTCTGTGGGGCGCTCCTCAGCGAGCCCTCGCGGAACTGGAAGATCGGCCCGCTCGGCCACGCCCTGCACGCGCTGAACATCTACCAGGAGCGGGCCTGGGGCGTGGTGCTGCCGGGCGGGATCGCCGCCTTCACCGGCCCCATGAAGGCGGCCGAGCCGCCGGCGATGATCGCGGAGCGGCCGGAGCCTTCGGCCTCCGGCGCGCAGGGCGGAAAGAGCCGCCGCTAGCATTCGCCCAGGGTCGACGTCCTTGAAGGCGGATGCCTCGCGGCGTACGCTTCGGCGTCGGGGCATTCCGGCCGAGCCGCCGGCGATTCCGTCGGCCCATCCTCCCGGTGCCGAGGCCCCCGGCTCGCCAGGAATGGGTCATGACCCCGGCCGACGTCACCCCCCAACTCGAACGCCTGCTGGACGTCGCGGTGCGGCTCTTCGAGTCGACCGAGGCCGAGGCGATCCTGCTGCTCGTCGAGGAACCGCTCGATTGGCCGCGTCTCCGGCAGCTTGCGAGTTCGGGGCCGGTGCTCGTCGCGGCCGATGACGAGGCCCACCTCGCCGGCGCCGAGGAGCACGGGCTCAAGAAGGTCGTGCTCGACGTGGCGGGCCTGCCGGTGCACGAGCGGCTCGCGCAGGCGCTGCTGGAGAGCGTGGCCGCCGAGATGATCGGGTCCGACGCCCAGATCGTCGCGGTGTACAGCGGCTTCGAGGCCGGCACGGTCGACTCGGTGAGCCTCCTGCGGCTGGAGGAGCACCTCGGCCAGCTGACCGTCCGCGACCTGCGGAACCTGGAGACGAAGGTGCCTCTCGAGACGCTCAAGCTCGTCGTCGACCTCGCGGTCGAGATCGGCCGCGAGGGCCGCGAGGGGAAGCCGGTCGGCACGCTGTTCGTGGTGGGCGACACGCGGAAGGTGATGCAGTCGAGCCACTCGGCCGGGTTCGACCCGGTCCGCGGCTACGGCCGGTCGGAGCGGCGGCTCACCGATCCCCGTGTCCGCGAGGGCATCAAGGAGATCGCCCAACTCGACGGTGCGTTCGTGATCGGCCCCGACGGCACCGTGGAGGCCGCCGCCCGCTACATCGACGCGTCGGCGGAGAACGTGTCGGTGTCGAAGGGCCTCGGCGCCCGGCACTGGGCGGCGGCGGCCGTCACCCGCCGCACGCGGAGCGTGGCGGTGGCGGTGAGCGAGACGAGCGGCACGGTCCGCATTTTCCACAACGGCGAGGTGGTGCTCCGCATCGAGCCCTTCCGCCGCGCCATGAAGTGGAAGGACTTCGAGTACGAGCCGCCGAGCGGCGATTGACGGCACGTCCGCCGCGCGCGGGGCTGCCCGTGCACCGTCGCCGGACGTTCGCGGCGGGCATCGTGCCCGCCGCTCACTGCATGTCCGCTGCGCTTCGCCGGGCACCGATCCGCCGAAGGCGGATTGGTCGTGGCTGCGCTTGCTCCCATAGCCCGGCTCTCGGTGCACGGGCAGCCCCGCTCACTCCGAGGAGCAGCCGGTCGGAGGCCACGCGCAGCAGCCGGTGAGATTTGTGCCGCGCTGGAGCCGCATGCTTCCGTCGGAGCGGATAACTCACAAATCCCGCCGGCTGCGAGCATGGTCCTCCGACCGGCGGCGGACCCGCGAGGAAGCTCCTGCCGAGCGCCGTCCTGCTCCTCGCTATGCTTGCCCGGGCATGTCCACCGAGGTTCCCACCGCCGCCGCGACCCCCGACCTCTCCGGCAAAACGGTGCTGGCGATCGACACGCTCTCGCGCGTGTATCAGCTCTTCCACGCGCTGCCGGAGATGACGGCGCCCGACGGCACGCCGGTGTCGGTGGTGTTCGGGCTGACGCGGGATCTGCTCGACATCATCGAGAAGAAGAAGCCCGACTACCTGGTCTGTGCGATGGATCCGCCGGGGCCGACCTTCCGCCACGAGAAGTTCGCAGCGTACAAGGCGAACCGGGCCGAGATGCCCGCCGACCTGGTGCCGCAGATTCCGCTCGTGCGGCGGCTGCTGGACGTGTTCGGCATTCCGTGCCTGGAGGTGTCCGGCTTCGAGGCCGACGACGTGCTCGCCACGCTCGCGACCCAGACGGTGGCGGCCGGGGGCGACTGCACGATCGCCACCTCCGACAAGGACGCCCGGCAGCTGCTCGGTCCGCATGTGACGCTGCTCAACCTCCGCACCAACCAGCCGCTCGGCGTCGAGGAGCTCGCGGCCGACTGGGGTATCCGGCCCGACCAGGTCGTCGACTACCTGGCGCTCGTCGGGGACGCGGTCGACAACGTGCCCGGCGTGCCCGGGATCGGTCCGAAGAACGCGGCGGAGTTGATCCAGCGGTATGGCACGCTCGACGCGCTGCTCGCCGACATCGATGGCGTATCGGGGGCGAAGCGGAAGGAGAATCTGCGGCTGCACGGCGCCACGGCCCTGGCCGGTCGCGAGCTGATTCGCCTCGAGACGGCCGTGCCGGTGGCGGTGCCGTGGGAGGCAGCTGCCTTGCATCCGCCGCAGGCCGAGGCCCTCGCGGCGCTGCTGCGGGAGTTCGGCTTTCGGAGTCTCCTCGGGCGGGTCGTGGCTGGTGGCGGCGCGAGTCAGCCGGTCGCGGCCGGGGCTCCGGCGAAGCCGAAGGTCCGCACGCTGTTCGACGCCGAGGACGACGAGCCTGCGGCCGCCGCCGGGGAGCCGGCCGCCGCGCTGACCGGTCCGCCGCTCGAGGAGCCCGCCACCGAGTCCGCCGTCGCGGCCTCGGTCGACCGCCTGCGGGCGTCGGGGCCGGTCGCGGTGTCGGTGGTCCGGCCGGCGGCAGCTGCCGGCCGAAGCCGGCCGCTCGGAGCCGTACTGGCCTCGACGACCGTGGCCGCGTGGTTCGATGCCGCCGCGATCGCCTCCCATGCCGGCCTGCGGAGCCTGCTCGCCGACCCGGCCGTGCCGAAGCGGGGGCACGATCTCAAGCTGCAGGACGCGGCCCTGCGAACGCTCGGAGCGAGCCTGCGCGGCGCCGCCTTCGACACGCTCCTCGCCGCTTACCTGCTCGAAGCCGGCGAACGGAACCTCGGGCTCAGCGAGACCGCCGTGCGGCACGGCGTGCGCGGCGCCGACCCGGCTGCGGCGGCCGCCGTGGACCACCCGACCACTGCCGCCGACGCCGCCAGCCACTGCCGGCTCGTGCACGCGCTGGCCGACGCGCTGCCCGCGTCGCTCGCCGCCAACGGGCTCGGTGACCTCTACGCCACGGTCGAGATGCCGCTCGCCGGCGTGCTGGCCGACATGGAATGGCGAGGCGTGCGGATCGATGCCGCGCGGCTCGCCTCGCTGTCCGTCGACTATGCGGCGCGGCTGGCGGCGCTCGAAGGCGAGATTCACGCCCTCGCGGGCCGTGCGTTCGCCATCGCCTCGCCGATCCAGCTGCGGGCCGTGCTGTTCGACGAGTTGGGGCTGCCGGTGGTCAAGCGGGGCAAGACCGGCCCGAGCACCGACGCCGAGGTGCTTGAGCAGCTCGCGGGGCTGCATCCGCTTCCGGCGAAGCTGCTGGAGCACCGCAAATACTCCAAGCTCAAGAGCACGTACGTCGACGCCCTGCCAGCCCTCGTCGACCCGCTCACCGGCCGCGTGCACACCACCTTCAACCAGACGGTCACGGCCACGGGCCGGCTCAGTTCCAGCGACCCCAATCTGCAGAATATCCCCACGCGGACGCCCGAGGGGCAGGAGATTCGGGCCGCCTTCCTGCCGGGCGAGCCGGGCTGGCGATTCGTGGCGGCCGACTACTCGCAGATCGAGCTTCGGATCCTGGCGCACCTCTCGGGCGACGCGGCGATGCGGGCGGCCTTCGCGGCCGGAGAGGACATCCACGCTCGCACCGCCGCGGCGGTCTGCAGCGTCGAGCCGGCCGCGGTGACGCCCGCGATGCGGCGGATCGCCAAGGCGGTCAACTTCGGGATCCTCTACGGCCAGTCGGCCTTCGGGCTGGCCAAGGCGCTCGGCATTCCGCAGGCCGACGCGGCCGAGTTCATCGCCGGCTACTTCCGCGCGTTCTCCGGGGCGGCCGCCTTCATGGACGACGTGCTCGATCGCTGCCGCCGCGACGGCATGGTGACCACGATGCTTGGCCGTCGGCGGGCGATCGCCGGTGTCAGGGAGCGGGCGAAGCGGCGGACGGCCGCGGGCGTGATGGCGCTCACGCTTCCGGAGCGCGAGGCCGTGAACACCGTCGTGCAGGGGTCGGCCGCCGACATGATCAAGCTGGCGATGCTCAGGGTCGACGCGCGGCTGCGGTCAGAGCGGCGCCGGGCGGCGCTTGTCCTGCAGATCCACGACGAACTGCTCATCGAGTCGCCGGCTGACGAGACACCCGACGTGGAGCGGCTCGTCATCGAGGAGATGCGCGGGGCCCTGCGGCTCGACGTGCCCGTGGAGGTGTCGGCGGGATCTGGCGGAACCTGGGCGGAGTGCGAGTGAGATGATCGTGATCGGGCTCGTCGGCAGGATCGGCGCGGGAAAGTCGACCGTGGCCCGGCGGTTCGCCGAGCACGGGGCCGCGGTCATCGACGCCGATCGGCTGGCCCACGAGGCGCTCGCCGATCGGGCGGTGGTGGCCGAGGTCGTCGCGCGGTTCGGCGCCGCGGTTCGCGACGCCGCCGGGCGGATCGACCGGTCGGCACTCGCGCGGCTCGTGTTCGGCCCGACGCCAACGCACGACGCGGCCCTCGCGGACCTCGAGTCGATCGTGCATCCCCGGGTGCGGAGGCGGATCGAGGCCGCGCTCGCCGCCGGTTCCGCGCGGGTGGTGGTGCTCGATGTGCCGCTGCTGGTGCAGGCCGGGTGGGCCGACCTGTGCACCGACCTGGTCGTCGTCGGGTGTGAGGAATCGGTGAGGAGGGGCCGCCTCGCCGCCCGGGGCTGGTCGCCGGAGCAGATCGCGGCTCGGGATCGCGCCTGGGATCGCAATTTCATACCGCCGCGGCCGGGCCCGACGACGTGGAGCGTGGATGCCTCCGGGAATCCGGCATATACTCTGACTCACGTCGACGAGATCTGGCGGGCGCTTCTGGAGCGGTAATCCGGGGCGTCGCGTCCGACGCGTCGATGCCTGCCTGGGGTTCCAATCCTGTGGGAGTGGCGTCGTGGCCCGCGTGGCTGCGCCGACAGTGCCCGTCCGTCCGCCTCGTCGCTCCCCTCCCGCCATCACGCCCACCACAGCTCGGTTTCGTCCGTGGCCGCGGCCCCGGTGCACCATGCCCAACACCCCCGACTCGTCGCCCAGTGACGCCGACCGCGAGCCTCTCTCGATCGCGGAGGAGATCGCCGCCGAGGTCAAGGACGGCCTGGACGTCACCAGCCATTACGAGTCGCTGAAAAAGGGGGACGGCTTCATCGCGGAGCTGCAGAAGCTCTCGATGCCCGAACTGGTGGAACTGGCGCGACGGGAGAACCTCGGCGACGTCACCGGCGCCAGGCGACAGGATCTCGTGTTCCGGATCCTCAAGGAGCGGGTCAAGCTCAACGGGCTGATGTTTGGCGAGGGCACGCTCGAGATCCTGCCCGATGGCTTCGGGTTCCTCCGCAGCCCCGACGCCCACTACCTCTCCTGCCCGGATGACATCTATGTGTCGCCGAGTCAGATCCGGCGGTTCGGCCTCCGCAACGGCATGAGCGTGGCCGGGCAGATCCGCCCTCCCAAGGAGAGCGAACGCTACTTCGCGCTGCTTCGCGTGGAGGCGATCAACGGCGAGGATCCCTCCAAGCTCGCGACCCGCGTGTTCTTCGATGAGCTCACCCCGCTGCATCCCGACGAACGCATCGTGCTGGAGACGACTCCCGAGGAGCTCTCCACCCGCGTCGTCGATCTGATCGTGCCGATCGGTTTCGGCCAACGCGGGCTGATCGTCAGTCCGCCGCGGGCCGGCAAGACGGTGCTCCTCCAGAAGATGGCCAAGGCGGTACTCGCCAACTACCCCGAGGCCTACGTCTTCATGCTGCTGATCGACGAGCGGCCGGAGGAGGTCACCGACATGGAGCGGCAGGTGAAGGGGCCGTCGTGCGAGGTGATCAGCTCCACGTTCGACGAGAACTCCAGCCGCCACATCCAGGTGGCCGACATGGTGATCGAGAAGGCCAAGCGGCTCGTCGAGTATGGCCGCGACGTGGTGATTTTCCTCGACTCCATCACCCGGCTCGCCCGGGCCTGGAACTCCGAGGTGCCCAACTCCGGCAAGATCCTCTCCGGCGGCGTCGATTCGGGAGCTCTGCAGCGGCCGAAGCGGTTCTTCGGCAGTGCCCGCAAGGTGGAGCAGGGGGGCTCGCTGACGATCATCGCCACGGCACTCGTCGACACCGGTAGCCGGATGGACGACGTGATCTTCGAGGAGTTCAAGGGGACCGGCAACCTCGAGGTCGTGCTCGACCGCCGGCTGGTCGACAAGCGGATCTATCCGGCCATCGACATCAACCGCTCGGGCACGCGTCGCGAGGAGATGCTGCTCGAGCCCGACGAGTATCGTCGCATCTGCGTGCTCCGCAGGGTGCTCGGCGAGATGAACCCGACCGACGCGATGGAGCTGCTGATCAACCGGCTGGCGAAGACCAAGTCGAACAGCGAGTTCCTCATGAGCCTCAAGTCGTGAACGGCCGG